>JANPCS010000528.1:0-11130 GCA_031431065.1 Hyphomicrobiales bacterium
GCACCAACGGCGATACGGTGGAACGGCTAGAAATGTATGCCTTTTCTCTTATTTCGTCATCCCGGCGAAAGCCGGGACCCACTGACGCGTCAGAAATGGGTCCCGGCTTTCGCCGGGATGACGGAACTTGGAGTGTGCTCAATAAAATCGAACGGGACATTCGTCCCGCCCTGCGCGCCTGTGGCCCCAATGAGATCGCCGCTCTGCTGAAAGGACTGGCCGGACGATTCGTTCCTCCCGGCCCATCGGGCGCACCAACGCGCGGCCGTCTCGATGTTCTTCCAACCGGACGGAATTTCTATTCTCTCGATAATCGCACGCTGCCCACCCCAACCGCCTGGACACTCGGCCAGAAATCCGCCGAAGACCTCTTGACGCGCCATTTCCAGGACATCGGGCAATATCCGAAAGCTGTCGGCCTCTCCGTCTGGGGCACGTCCAATATGCGCACCGGTGGCGATGACATCGCCCAGGCCCTGGCGCTCATCGGCGCAAGGCCCGTGTGGGAGCCATCAAGTTGGCGAGTGATCGGCTTCGATATCATCCCCCTCGCCCAACTGGGCCGCCCCCGCGTTGATGTGACGTTGCGCATCTCGGGATTCTTCCGCGATGCATTCCCCGCCCAGATCGAATTGCTCGACAAGGCGATGCGATCCGCCGGAGCCCTCGATGAGGACAAAGCCGACAATCCCATCGCCGCCCGCATGAAGTCCGAAGCCGCCGAACTTGAAGCTTCGGGCATCGCCCCGGATGAAGCACGCAGCATGGCGGGCCATCGCATCTTCGGTGCCATGCCCGGCGCCTATGGCGCCGGCCTGCAAGCACTCATCGACGAAAAAATCTGGACCACCCGCGCCGATCTCGCCGCAGCCTATGTCACATGGGGCGCTTATGCCTATGGCGCGAAGGCTCATGGCATCAACGATCAGAAAACCTTCACTGAACGCCTGAAGCGCATCGAAGCCGTCGTTCACAACCAGGACAACCGCGAGCACGACTTACTTGACTCCGATGATTACTATCAATTCGAAGGCGGCATGACGGCGGCCGTCGAGCAGGCATCGGGCAGCAGGCCGCGCGTCTATCACAATGATCATTCCCGCCCCGAGCGCCCGGTGATCCGCACCCTCGAGGAGGAAGTAGGCCGCGTCATGCGTTCGCGCGTCGTCAACCCGAAATGGATCGATGGCGTGAAGCGTCACGGTTACAAGGGCGCCTTTGAGATTGCCGCCACGGTGGATTATATGTTCGCCTTCGCGGCCACCACGGGCGCCGTTCGCACCCACCATTTCGACCTCGCATTCGATGCCTATATTGCTGATGAAAACACCCGAGCCTTCATCCGCGACAACAATCCCGCCGCGTTGAGAGATATTGCCGATCGTTTCAACGAAGCCGCGGCCCGCGGGCTGTGGACGCCGCGGCTCAATTCCGCCCATGATCTGCTCAAGGAGCTGACCCAATGACCGACGAAACCCCTGACCATGACAACGCCCGCCACCACGAAAAGATGGCCAAGAAGAAAGCCGCCCGCGACAAGATCATGGCCGGCAAGACCATCGAGAAGGGCCTGCTGATTGTCCACACCGGCAAGGGCAAGGGCAAGTCGACCGCCGCCTTCGGCATGGTCTTCCGCTGCATCGGCCACAACATGAAGTCGGGCGTCATCCAGTTCGTCAAAGGCGCCTGGGGCACCGGCGAACGCACCGTGCTCGAGAAGTTTCCGGACCTCGTCACCAACAAGGCGATGGGCGAAGGATTCACCAGGGAAACCCAGGACCGCGAGCGCGACATCGCGCATTCCCGCGCCGCCTGGGAAGAGGCCAGGAAGATGATTGCCGACCCCTCCTACAAGATGGTGTTGCTCGACGAACTCAACATCGTTCTCCGCTACGACTACCTGCCGCTCGGCGAAGTGCTGGACGTCCTGAAGAACAAACCCGAAGGCAAGCATGTCGTCGTCACCGGCCGCAATGCCAAGGACGAACTGATCGAACTTGCCGATCTCGTCACCGAGATGGAACAGGTGAAACATCCCTTCCGTTCCGGCGTCAAAGCCCAGGCCGGGATTGAATTCTGACGGACTTCAGGGAAGATTTACGCCTTTTCAACATACTTGACGGGACTGCTATTGTGCAATTAAGCATTATTTCGTGGGGTGGCCCGACTTGAAAAATTCACAGTTGGACAAGAACTATGGCGATATGGGAAAACAGCTCGGTCCTGAGCTTGCTTCTGTTCGCGAGGAAGTAGCCAGACGGCAGCGCTTGGCAAAAGATGCTGGCCAAGCCATCTACTACGTCGAAAACGGACTTCTCATTGAGGAGTTGCCAGACGGGCGCAAGCTCATCAGCAAAGGCCCTGCAAAACTTAAGTGCGCGACAAAACCGAGCCCAGCCATGGATCGGCGCGAAATCTGATTGCGCCTGCCTGTGGAAGTAGTGCCCCAGTTTCACGTCATTGCCGGTCCAAATGGTGCTGGCAAGTAAACGTACACGTCTGTCTGGCGGCCCGCCTTTCCGGTATTTGACCCGGACCAGATCGCCAGTCTGCTTCCCCCAAGCCCTGGGAGCCGAATTCTGCGAGCTGGGCGGCAGTTGCATCAATGCATCCGGTCAGCCATCGACGACCAGCGATCGTTCGCGGTGGAAACGACATTGTCCGGCCGCAACACTTTACGATTGATAAGAGAATGTAGTGCAGCCGGTTATGCGGTGTACCTACATTTTATCTATGTCGATGGCTTGAAATTGTCCCGTGCCCGTGTCGCCCAGCGTGTCAATCTCGGCGGCCACGGTGTCCAGGAATCTGACAAAGCCATGCGTTTTGGGCGATCGCTGATTAATCAAAAAAACGGCCGTTAGAATTGCCAATGTCGCGTTGCTACATGACAATTCTTCGGTTGAAGGCCACAAGCTCGCTGCGATTTATGACGCTGGTGCTAGAGTCTACTCCGCCTTTGAAGCACCCTGGCTCCCTTGATCTGGATAATAGCGATTGACCGAAATCGGCAAGCGCATTATCGCCTGGGGTAGCAGCGTCCCCAGCGACGGGACTGAGAGCACATTCCGGTGCGGCCGACCCAGACGGGGGCCAAGTCTGGAGCTGCCTTCCGTAGCCGGGTCAACCGGCGATGCTGCGCGTAACGGAAGGTGGAACCAATGGCGGAAAAACTCGGTGTCATGCTGTGTGGCCACGGCAGCCGCGACAAGGATGCGGTGCGCGAATTCGCGGTGCTGTCCGAACACTTGAAACAGCGCATGCCGCAGTATCCGGTTGAGTATGGCTATCTGGAATTTGCCACGCCCATCATCCGCACCGGCCTCGACTCGTTGAAGGTTCAAGGGGTCACCAGGGTGCTGGCGGTGCCCGGCATGCTGTTCGCCGCAGGTCACGCCAAGAACGATATCCCTTCCGTTTTGAATACCTATGCCGCAGCCAATGATCTCCGCATCGACTATGGCAAGGAACTTGGCATCGATCCCAAGATGATGCGGGCCGCTGGTGACCGCGTGCAGGAAGCCCTCGACAAGGCTGGTCCCGCCGCACCGAAACACGAGACGATGCTCGTTGTCGTCGGCCGTGGCGCCTCCGATCCCGATGCCAATTCCAACGTCTCGAAGGTGACGCGACTCCTCTGGGAGGGATTCGGTTTTGGCTGGGCCGAAACTGCTTACTCGGGCGTCACTTTCCCGCTCGTCGAACCGGGTCTGGAGCACGCCGCGCGCCTTGGCTATCGCCGCATCATCGTCTTTCCATATTTCCTGTTCACCGGCATTCTCGTCGATCGCATCTTCGCCGCCACCGATGCCGTTGCAGCGCGCTATCCGCACATTGAATTCATCAAGGCGCCTTATCTCAACGATCACCCGCAGGTCATCGCCACCTTCGAGGAACGGATCAACCAGATCCTGACGGGCGACATCGCCATGAACTGCCAGATGTGCAAGTACCGCACCCAGGTGTTGGGTTTCGAGGCGGATGTCGGCGCGGTGCAGGAAAGCCACCACCATCACGTCGAGGGCATCGGAACCTCGGCGGATTGCGAATATTGCGACGGCGTATGTAACTCGATGTGCAAGACCATGCCCAAGAAAAAAACCCGGATCCTCGTCATAGATACTGAAAAACTGCTTGCTGGTTCGGCCTCGCGTCATCAACACGATCATCCGCACAGCCATGATCACACGCATGCGCCCTACCCCCATGCCGATCATCCGCTCGGTCCCAGGAGCATGTTGAAAAAGTGATCTCTTACCTCCGCGACCCCAAAGCGATTTACGCCCGGTCCTTCGAAATCATCCGGGGCGAGGCTGATTTTTCGAAGCTGCCGAAAGAGGCGTACGCCATTGCCACACGCGTCATCCACGCCTGCGGCATGCCCGACATATCGGTCGACCTCCGCATTTCGCCTGACTTTCAAAAAGCCGCCAACCGCGCCTTGCAAAATGCCCGGCCGATCGTCGTCGATGCCGAGATGGTTCATCATGGCATCATCGACAAGTCGCTCAATATCATGTGCATGCTCAACGATCCGAAGGCCCGCGGCCTCGCCACCTCTAGGGGAACCACGCGTTCGGCTGCCGCCGTCGATCTCTGGGTGCCGCACCTGAAGGGTAGCATCGTGGTCATCGGCAATGCCCCGACCGCGCTTTTTGCTTTGCTTGAACTGATTGACAGTGGCGGCCCCAAACCGGCGGCCATCATCGCCATGCCGGTTGGTTTTGTGGGCGCCGCCGAATCCAAGGCTGAGCTTGTGGCTGACCCGCGCGACATTCCGTTTGCCACCTTGCTCGGCCGCCGCGGTGGTTCCGCCATGGCGGCTGCCGTCATCAATGCCATGACACGGGATGAAACCGCATGAAGTGGCTCACCATCATCGGCATGGGAGAGGACGGCTATGATGGCCTGCTGGCAAGGGCGCGCCTCGCAATTGCACAAGCAGAAGTCATCGTCGGCTCGGAACGGCTCCAGGCTTTTCTGCCTGCGGCCAATGCCGAACGGCACGAATGGCCTCAACCCTTCTCTGCCGTTGTTGAACGCATCCGGCCATTGCGAGGCCGCAAAACTGTCATTCTCGCCACCGGCGATCCGCTGAATTATGGTGTCGTCCGCAAGCTGCTGACCTTCATCCCTTTCGAAGAGATGGAGATCGTTCCGCATCTCTCGGCCTTCTCATTGGCCGCCGCCCGCATGGGCTGGTCATTGCCGGATTGCGACACACTCACCCTTCACGGACGTCACGCCGCCAACATCGAGGCGTTTATTCAACCCGATGTGCGCCTGCTGGTCTTGACCGAAGACGAGACCACCATTCCAGAAGTTGCCCGCCGCCTCGTAGCGCGTGGTTTCGACAAGAGCGAGATGACCGTGCTGGAGAACATGGGCGGTCCCCACGAACGCCAATCGAGCTTCACGGCAGTCACTGTTCCCACCCTTGAATTCTCACCCTTGAATACACTCGCCATCCACTGCATCGCATCGCCCGGCGCTCGTGCCCTGTCACGCACTGGTGGTTTGCCCGATGACGCCTTCGTGCATGACGGCCAACTCACCAAGCGCGAAGTGCGCGCCGCAACTTTGTCGGCCCTTTCCCCATCGCCCGAAAAACTCTTGTGGGATGTCGGTGCCGGCTGTGGCTCTGTCGCCATCGAGTGGATGCGCGGCAGCCGCGCCTGCGAGGCCATTGCCTTCGAGCACAATAGTGAACGCTTGGCGATGATCGCCACGAATGCCGATGCTCTCGGCACGCCGCGCCTCAAGATCGTCGCCGGTGAAGCACCCGCCAGCTTTGGCGGTCAAGCCGTACCCGATGCCGTGTTCGTCGGCGGCGGTCTCGGCATTCCGGGTGTGTTTGAAACCGCATGGGAACGCCTCAAGCCCGGCGGCAACATGGTGGTGAACGTTGTCACCATCGAGGGCGAACTGCACCTCTACGACCTTCATGAAAAACACGGCGGTGACCTCGTGCGCATCGAAATCTCGCATCTCACCCATGTCGGACGCTTGCGTGCCTTGCGCCCGCGCATGGCCGTCACCCAATGGCGGGCACGGAAACCATGTTGAAGACGGGCATCCTTTACGGAGTCGGCGTCGGCCCCGGCGACCCCGAATTGATGACCGTGAAAGCCTGGCGGCTGATCTCCATGGCCCCGGTCATCGCTTATCTCGCCGCCAACGGCAAGGATTCGACCGCCCGCGATATCGCCCTGCCCTTCATCCCCGATGATGCCGAGCACCTGGTGATCGACATGCCGATGCGCACCGAGCGCCAAGCGGGCGAGAGGGCCTATGACTTCGGAGCGGCCGCCATCGCGGTTCACCTGAAAGCTGGCCGAGATGTTGTCGTGCTGTGTGAAGGCGATCCCTTCTTCTACGGCAGCTTCATGTATCTCTTCGCGCGCCTCGCCAAGGAATACACCACGGTGATCGTCCCGGGCGTCACATCGATCACCGCCTCCGCCGCAGCCATTGGCCGTCCGCTCTCGGCGCGCAACGAGGTCGTCAAAATTCTCCCCGCCACATTGGCCGAGGAACGCCTGCGCGAGGAATTGCTGACATCGGAAAGCGCCGCCATCATCAAGGTCGGCCGCCATCTGCCGAAGATCAGGAACATCCTCGGGCTTCTCGACCTAACGTCGCGCGCCCATGTCATCATCAAGGCCACGCATGAGGATCAGCGCACGATGCCGCTGACTGATTTCGATGGCGACACTTTGCCCTATTTCTCCACTATACTGGTTTATACCGGAGCCGAAGCGTGGCTTTAGCACCAACCGCGGTCATCTACTCACGTTCCTCAGCCGAACTGGGAATCCGGATAGCCACAGCTATTGGCGGACAAGCCATTGAGGCAAGTGGTGAGAGAATGTTACCCGCGCTACAGGCCGCATTCGCCGAAAGACGCGCAGTGGTTGGAATAGCAGCAACAGCGATAATCATTCGCGCTCTAGCCTCGAAACTGGGAAGTAAATTCACGGATCCACCTGTCATTTGCGTCTCAAGAGACGGTGCGCACGTGATCCCGTTGCTCGGGCTTCATCACGGAGGGAGCCATCTTGCTGAACAGATTGCTGCCGCGCTGAATGTCACTGCAATACATAGCAACGGAACGGCTCATATTGCGAGTATCCCGATTTACGACCCTGGGCAGGGATTTGTGATGGGAAACGTCGATCACTACCAAAATTTCGCCCTTTCGTTGATGTCTGGAGAAAAGGTTTTTATCGATGGCCATGCGCCATGGTTGAAGGCACTGCCGCAAAGTGAAGGCGCGCGCCTTAGGGTGAGTGTCACTGAAAAACTTATCGCGGGGTCTGATGAACATTTGATTTTCCACCCCTCAACATTGGCCGTTGGGGTTGGATGCGAGCGCGGAACTAGCCCTGTGGAAGTCGAAGACCTCATCGCAACCACGCTCGCGCAGCATGGGTTGGCCGACGCTTCGGTTGCCTGCCATGCTTCGATCGACCTGAAAGCCGACGAACCGGCAATCAGCGGCCTGTACGAGATACGCTTCTTCACGGCCGACGAATTGAACGCCCATGAGAGCCGCTTGTTGACACCCTCCGAAACGGTACGCACCGAAGTTGGTGTCGCGGGTGTCGCCGAAGCCGCTGCCCTTGCCGCGGCAGGCCCCGGTTCCGAGTTGATCGTTGCGAAAACCAAGAGCCAACGCGCCACCTGTGCAGTGGCACGGGCCACATCTCCAATTATCGATTTGCGTGGCCGCGAGCGTGGGACACTTTGCGTGATCGGAATTGGCCCGGGAGGGCGCGATTTCAGAAGTCCTGAAGCTACCCTTGAGCTGTGGCGATGCAGCGAATGGGTCGGTTATGGTCTTTATCTCGATCTCATCGCCGATTTGAAGCAGGCAGATCAAAATGAACACCGCTTCCCCCTGGGGGGCGAAGAGGACCGCGTCCGCCATGCCATCGTCCTTGCCAGCCAAGGCAAGCGGGTTGCGCTTGTCTGTTCGGGCGATGCCGGAATCTATGCCATGGCGGCGCTGGTTTATGAGGTGATCGACCTAGAGCCTTGCCGCATCGAGGTCAATGTCATTCCCGGCATCTCGGCCTTCCAGGCGGCGGCGGCGAAGGCCGGCGCGATGATCGGCCATGACTTCTGCTGCATTTCGCTCTCCGATCTCCTGACGCCCTGGGAGGTCATCGAGAAGCGGGTGAAGGCAGCGGCCGAGGGCGATTTCGTCGTCTCCTTCTACAATCCGCGCTCCTTGAAGCGCCGCGACCAGTTGGAGCGCGCCTTCGCCATTTTGAGCCAACACCGCCAGCCCGATACGCCGGTCGTCATCGCCTCGAACCTCGGGCGGCCGGAAGAAAAAGTGCGGATCGTTCGCTTTGCCGATTTCAATCCGGATGATGTCGACATGCTGACCCTCGTCATGGTCGGCTCGTCGCAATCCAAGTCCTTCGTGCGCGGCGATGGCCGGACCTATGCCTATACGCCGCGCGGTTATGCCAGGAAGAGAGATCACGCAGAATGACCGTTCATTTCATCGGCGCGGGCCCGGGTGCCGCCGATCTCATCACCGTGCGTGGATTGAAACTCATCCAGTCCTGCCCGGTCTGCCTTTACGCCGGTTCGCTGGTGCCGGAGGAGATTGTCAAGGCCGCACCCGCCGGTGCCCGCGTCATCGATACCGCGCCCTTGACGCTCGATGACATCATTGCCGAAATCGCCGCAGCGCACGCGTTGGGTCACAATGTCGCCCGCGTGCATTCCGGCGATCCGTCTTTGTACGGAGCAATCGCCGAGCAGATGCGCCGCCTCGACAAGCTGGGGATCGATTACGATGTGACCCCCGGCGTTCCGGCCTTTGCCGCCGTGGCCGCCGTCTTGAAGACCGAATTCACCCTCCCCGAGATCGCCCAGACGGTGATCCTGACGCGCACCGCCATGCAAGCCTCGGCCATGCCCGCCGGCGAGACGTTGGAGGAGCTGGGCGGCTCCAAGGCAACACTGGCCATCCACCTGTCGATCCGCAACATAGGTTACATCGAGCGCGCCCTCACGCCGCATTATGGCGCCGACTGCCCGGTGGTCGTCGCCTATCGCGTGACCTGGCCAGATCAGCTGATCATCAGGGGAACGCTCTCCACCATCGCCAAGAAAGTGCGTGCCGCAAAACTCACCCGCACCGCGCTGATCCTGGTGGGGCCGGTGCTCGATGCCCATGATTTCCGCGATTCGGCACTTTATGACGGCGCTCACGAGCATGTGCTGCGCAACAGGAAAAACGTTAAGGCTGTCCCTTAACGAAATTCATAAGCTTGGCCGCTAGGTCTTGCCTCATGAATCAGATCGCTCCGCTCTCGCATCCCGTGGCCGAACTGTCGCCGCTCGAATCCTTGATTCAGCAGATCATAACGGCATTGCAGGCACCACCCGGCGAGGAAGTTCAAGTTCCCGCCGCTGTCACCACGCGCGAGCGATTCATGGAATTGCTGGTCCTGTCGCTGGCCAGTCTCTATGGCAAGACGCCGATCCCGGCATCGCCCTTCGACCGCGCCATGATGCGCAGCATTACCGTGGGCCTCGATGACAATGACGCCGGCAAATTTTCGAAATGTGCCGATGACTGGATCAGGCTCGAGGGCATCGTGCGCGTGCAGGAAGGTGCAAAGAATTATACCTTGAACCGCATGTCACTGGCGGTGCTTTCGACGATGACCAGCCAGGGCGTGCTGGGTGAAGTGATGGAGGGTGTCGCCTCCGTCTATGCCAACCCCGGCCCCTCGCAACAGCTCCGCCTCGCAACACGCAACCTAGGCGCCTACTTCATGACCAGGCTGGGCCGCGGCGGCTAGAACAGCGAGCCCTGGCGCGGCGCCAGCCGCACGCCTTCATGTTTCAAAAGCCAGACCTTGCGCTCGATGCCACCGCCGTAGCCGGTCATCGCGCCATCGGCGCCGATCACCCGGTGGCACGGCACGACGATCGAAACCGGATTGCGGCCATTGGCCAGCCCGACGGCGCGCATGGCGTTTTTGTCGCCCAGCCGCCGCGCCAGATCGCCATAGGAGATGGTGACGCCGCTAGGAATGCGCTTCAGCTCCGCCCACACCCGGCGCTGGAACTCGGTGCCGCCGCCATCCGTCTCGATCCCTTCGATGGCTTTGAGATCGCCCGCGAAGTATTTCCTCACCAGCGTTGAAAGTCCGAATGGATCATCCGCAGGCTGATGATCGGCGGTTCCAAACCGCAGCTTCATCTCGCCCGCCACGCGGTCCGCCGCATCCTCGAATTCCAGCAGCAGCAACACAGCCTCGCGCGCCAACAGCACCATGGGTCCGACGGGCGTCTCGATGCGGTCTGAGAGGATGGCGGACATGGCTCGGAGCTTAGCTCCGTTCGTTCTGCCGCTCAATCCGGCACGTGTAGCAATTGTTCACCGCCGAGCGCACATGCACGTAGGCCACATCGGGCCGCTCGAGAACCTTCGTGGCCTCCGCCTCAAGCTCGCCCGAAACCACCACCTGCCCCGTGCCATAGACGATGCGATCATCCGCGCCATAGCCCTTGATCAGATGCGCCTTGCGCCTCGCCAGCATCGGCGGAATGGCACTGGAATCCGCCGCTCGCTCACAACATGCCGCATGCAGAAAGATCGGCCCCGTCTCGGCATAGGGCTGCAGCGTCGCGAACGGACGATACGCCAGCACCAGATAATCCTCGCCCGCCGCGACATCTTGCAAACAATGACGGCACGGCACGCCGTCGCCATCGGAGGTCCGGTGCTCCGGCGTAAAGCCATAGGCATCGGCTCCACTCGCCTGAAAACGACGGGCTTCGGCGGTTGACATGGCAATGAAGCGAAGTGTGGTCATGGGCGTGATCTCCTGATGCGCCTACACACCACGGCGCCTGAATCCAAACCACCCGATTTCTGATGTTCACGGTGAACACAGTTACAGCTGGGCCCTGGGGTTAGCCAGGGTGGGGGGGGGAAGAGGAAAGGCGGCATCTTGCAAACAATGACGGCACGGCACGCCGTCGCCATCGGAGGTCCGGTGCTCCGGCGTAAAGCCATGGGCATCGGCTCCACTCGCCTGAAAACGACGGGCTTCGGCGGTTGACATGGCAATGAAGCGAAGTGTGGTCATGGGCGTG
>JANPCS010000529.1:0-7789 GCA_031431065.1 Hyphomicrobiales bacterium
CCTATACCGGCAAGTGCCTGACGCTCGCCTGCCAGACGCTGATCATGGTGACTGGGCGCATTCCGGATGACGCCTTGTACCAGGAGCTATCGCAACGCGAAGATAATGGACTTGAAACGCTTGCGCGCATCGGCGATTGCCTGGCGCCGGGTCTCATTGCCGATGCTGTTTATGGCGGACATCGCTTTGCCAGAGGGTTCGGAGAACCGCGCTCCACCGCACCATTGCGGCGCGAACGGCCACAGCTATTGGGGGCGAGGCCATGAGCGAACGCCCCGAGAGCCGCAGACTGCGGCGGCCAACCCGTACGCCCGGCGCTATCGCCCAGAGGCCGTGGACGCTCATGTGCAGACCTTACGCGCCGATTGAAATTCTGAGTGCCGACCATCTCATGGCCATTCATGAGGCGGCACTGACGGTGCTCGCAGAGATCGGCCTTCGCGTTCTCGAACCCCGGGCGCGGGAGTTCTATCGCCGTGCCGGAGCGGCGATCGACGAGCCAGACATGCGGGTGCGGTTCGACCGGGCGCTGATCATGACTTTGCTCAAGACAGTGCCCGCCGAATTCTCTCTGGCGGCGCGCAATCCGGAGCGCAACCTGAGAATCGGCGGGCGGCACTGCATCCTGTCATCGGTCGGCGGGCCTGCCTATGTGATGGACAATGATCGTGGGCGCCGGGCCGGTACTTATGCCGAAATGTGCGACTACTTGAAACTCATCCAGTCGCTGAATGTCATTCACCAGGAGGGCGGCGGACCTTTCGAGGCGCTGGACCTGCCGGCCGAATCCCGCCACCTCGATCTTTATCACGCCGAGATCACGCTCCTCGACAAGAACTGGCAACCACAGGGGCTCGGCACCGAACGCGCCGTTGATGCGCTTGAAATGGCGGCGATCTCGCTTGGGCTCACCCGCGAGCAATTGGTTGACACGCCGGTTTTCACCTCGGTGATCAACACCAACTCGCCCTTGCAGCTCGACATTCCGATGGCCGAGGGACTCATGGCCTTCGCCGAGAATGGCCAGTGCAATGTCATCACGCCGTTCACGCTGGCGGGTGCGATGTCGCCGGTTACGATCGCCGGAGCGCTGGTGCAGCAGCATGCCGAGGCGATGGCCGGAATCGCGCTGTGCCAGATCGTCAGGCCCGGCGTGCCGGTGATGTATGGTGGATTCACGTCGAATGTCGATATGAAGTCCGGCGCGCCGGCTTTTGGGACGCCGGAATACACGCAAGCCGCACAGGCCTCGGGGCAGTTGGCGCGGCTGATCGGCGTGCCCTTCCGCTCCAGCAATGTGACGGCGGCCAACGATGTCGACGCGCAGGCGGCTTATGAGAGCGCCATGTCGCTGTGGGGCTGCCTGATGGGTGGCGCCAATCTGGTCGAGCATGCGGCGGGTTGGCTGGGCGGCGGCTTGACCGCATCGTTCGAGAAATTGATCGTCGATGCCGAGATGCTGCAAATGATGGCGGCCTATTTCGAGCCCTTCGAAGTGTCTGAGGCAACGCTGGCCCTGGACGCGATCCGCGATGTCGGACCGGCGGGTCATTTCTTCGGCACGGCGCATACGGTCGCGCGCTACGAGCATGCTTTTTATACGCCGCTGCTCTCGAACTGGGACAACCATGACACCTGGGTGGAGCGCGGCAAGATCACCGCCATCGAGCGGGCCAACACCATCTGGAAGAAGATGCTGGCGGACTATGAGAAGCCGCCGATCGATCCGGCCATCGATGAGGCGTTGAAGGATTACATGAACAGGCGAAAGCGCCACATCCACGGCAAGCCGTGAGAGTTGGCCATCAGGCCACGGCGCGGCTCAAGGCGCATTGCGACCAGAGTTCGGAGAGGGCCTGGACGAGGTTGTCGATGTCGGCGTCGGAATGCAAGGGCGTCGGCGTGATGCGCAGGCGCTCGAGCCCACGCGATACGGTGGGGTAGTTGATCGGCTGGATATAGATGCCATAGGTTTCAAGCAGGATATCGCTGATCCATTTGCATTTCTTGGCATCGCCGACGATCACCGGCACGATGTGGCTGGGGTTATTCACATGCGGAACGCCCGCCGCATCAAGCTTGCGGCGCAGTTTTGCCACCCGCTCGCCGTGGCGCAGGCGCTCGATCTGGCTGGTTTTCAGATGGCGGATAGAAGCCGTGGCGCCTGCGGCGACGGCTGGTGGCAAAGCCGTGGTGAAGATGAATCCCGATGCAAAGCTGCGGACGAAATCGCAAAGTGCGGCGGACCCCGCGATATAGCCGCCGACCACACCAAAGGCCTTGCCCAGCGTGCCCTCAATGACGGTGAGGCGGTCCATCAGGCCTTCGCGCTCGGCAATGCCGCCGCCGCGCGGACCATACATGCCGACGGCGTGGACTTCATCGAGATAAGTCATGGCGCCGTATTGGTCGGCGAGATCGCAGATCTCGGCGATCGGACCGATATCGCCATCCATCGAGTAGACCGATTCAAAGGCGATGAGTTTGGGACGCGCCGGATCGGCCTGTTTCAGCAGGCGCTCGAGATCGGCGGTATCATTGTGCTTGAAGATCAAGCGCTCGGCGCGTGAGTGGCGGATGCCCTCGATCATCGAAGCATGATTGCCGGCATCCGAAAACACCAGGCAATCGGGAATGCCGCTGGCCAGCGTGCCGAGTGCCGCCCAGTTCGAGACATAGCCAGAGGTGAAGAGCAGGGCGCCTGGCTTGCCGTGCAGATCGGCCAGTTCGCGCTCGAGTTCGACATGATAATGATTGGTGCCGGAAATGTTGCGGGTGCCGCCGGCACCGGCACCGCAGGCGTCAAGGGCCGCATGCATCGCTGCCAGCACGGCCTCGTTCTGGCCCATGCCGAGATAGTCGTTGGAGCACCAGACGGTGATCTCGGTCTTGTCCGAACCGGCATGGCACAAGGCGCGCGGGAAGGCGCCATTGCGGCGCTCGAGATCGGCGAAGACCCGGTAGCGGCCTTCATTGCGAAGAACATCGAGTTCCTGACTGAAGAAATGCTCGTAATCCATCTTGTCCTCTCGTGTCCGCAAGATGCGAGATATCCCGCAACCTGCCCGGCGTTCATTGTTCTGGCGCAAGTCCGCCACCTTGCCGCTGCGTATACCATGGCACTGGCTGGTCCGGGAAATGGGATTCGATGTCGCAACGGGGATGGCCCTTTGCCGCATTCGGAATGCGCCATCACCAGCTTATTGCTTAACCGGCCAAACCATGGCCGCAACCGTAAAGGACCGAAGATGCTCAGACACATAATACCGGCGGCACTCACGGCAATTTTCCTTTTCGCCAGCCCGGCGCTGGCCGAGGGCGATGCCGCCAAGGGCGAGAAGACCTTCAACATGTGCAAGGCCTGCCACGACATCGATAAGGGTGTGAACAAGGTTGGCCCGACAATGAAAGGCATTGTCGGCCGCGCCGCTTCCTCGATTGCCGGCTATAAATACTCCGAGGCGATGATCGCCAAGGGTGCCGAGGGCTTGATCTGGACGGAGGAGAATCTTGCCGCCTACCTGCCCAATCCCAAGGCCTTTGTGCCAAAGACCAAGATGGCTTTTGCCGGCTTAAGGAAGCCGGATGATGTCGCCAATATTATCGCCTATCTGAAGGCTCACCCGTAAAAGCTAACAAACCCTGACGCATGACTGACACGCTGCAACGGGTACTTGCGCTGATCGATACCGCCAATGCCGCCGATCCGGCGGGACAGGCCGAGCTTTACGGAAAGCGCATGAGTGCCACTCTGGAACGGTTTGCGCCCGATGCGGCGGAAGCATTGAGGATCGCGGCGCGGGCCCAGCATATCGAGCGCTGGCGCATTCCACGTAGCGATTATCCGGAAGGCCGCATTGCCTATCTCACCTGGCGCAAGGAGCTGCAGAAACTGCACGCGCGGCGGGCGGGGGAGATCATGGCTGCCTGCGGCTACGCGCAAGATGTCATCGACCGCACTGGATCGTTGCTGAAGAAAGAACGGCTGAAGCAGGATGCCGATGCCCAGACGCTGGAAGATGTCATCTGCCTCGTCTTCCTCGCGTTCGAGGCGCCGCCCTTCATCGCCAGGCATGACGATGACAAGGTGAGAGACATCCTGGCCAAGACGGCGAAAAAAATGTCGGCCAAGGGGCTGGAGGCGGCGGGCAGGGTGGCGATGGAGCCACGGCTGGCAAGGTTGCTGGGCGAGGCGCTCAGTCAATCGCCCGCATCAGGCTTCCCGTCGCCGGGAACAGCGGGATGAGGCAGGCTTGCAACGCGTGGTAGAGGTCGGGCTTGCCGGTGAAATAAAAGTCCGCCGGTTTCAGGTTGTCATCCAATTCTCCGAACCAGCCGCCGTTGGCGGGGTCGATGAAATGGTTGGCGGAGAAGCCCCAGACCTTGCGGTACCATTTTTCATAGATCGGATCGGGCCGGTGTGCGTTGATGAAGGCGGCGGCACCGATGGCCTCGGTGGCGGGCCACCAGAGCTTGTGGGCGATGGACGGTTGATGGTCGAAGTTTAGGGTGTAGTAGAAGCCACCGGTTTGATGATCCCAGCCGCGCGTCACTGAGGAGTGGAAGAGCTTGGCGGCGGCGTCCGGCAGCCAGCCGAGCTTCTTATCCCCCAACACCCAGAGCTGCACCAGAAGCCTTGACCATTCGAGCCAATGGCCGGGGGTCGTTCCGGCGGGGCGGAACATGTCGGAGCCCTTGTAAGTCTTGTCAATGTTCCATTGGGTGTCGAAGTGTTCGGCCACGACATAGTCGAGAGCCGCCGCATAGTGCCCGATGATCAGGCTGGCAATGCGTTCGGCCATCTTGAGATACTTGGCGTCGCCTGTCGCCTCGAAGGCTGCCATCAGGGCTTCGGTCATGTGCATGTTGGAATTCTGGCCGCGATAATCGCTGATCTTGGACCAGTCGCGGGCATATTCCTCCGACACGGCGCCATGGGTGTCATCCCAGAAACGCTGCTCGATCACTTCCGTGATGTCGGCCAGCATCTCATCAGCCAGCGGATGGCCCAGTATCTTGGCATCAGCCGCCGCGAGCAGCACGAAGGCGTGGCCATAGGCCTGCTTTGAATCGTCCTTGTAGCCATTGTCATCGAGCGACCAGCAATAGCCGCCATGTTTCTGGTCGCGATGGCCGTTCCACAGGAATTCCATGCCGTGATCGACGACCATATCGGCGCCGGGGCGGCCAAGCCTGTGGCCGATTGCGAAGCAATGCACCATGCGGCCGGTGTTATGTATCTGGCGCAAATTGCCGAAGGGCTTTCCCGCCGCATCGAGATCGAAGAAACCGCCCTTGGGGTTCACCGCGTTGAACTGGAAAAGATCGAACAGCCGATCGGCCTGGTTCATCAGCCATTGGCGGTGATAGGGGCGGCTGGTCTAGGGTGTATCGGCGGTCATGGCGTGGTGTCCCTCTTGTCCCTCTTCGCGCAGCATGCGCGGGGAGGGTGCCGAGCTCTTGCGAGGCGGGTGGGGTAATCCCGGCGCTGACCCCACCCGTCATGCCTTCGGCATGACACCCTCCCCGCTGAAGCGAGGAGGGATGTTTGTCAAGCTAATCCAGCCGGATGCGGGCGGTTGCCGTCTGGCCCTTGGCATCGATGACGGAGAGACGGGCGAAGCCACGCCCCGGTTCTTCCCAGAATGTGTTGCGGCGGAATTCATCGGCGGCCACCGGAACGCCATCGACCAGCCAGGTGAAGGGCGGCGTGCCGCCATAGGCCTTGAGGCTGACGGCGGCTGTCTCGGAGCCGCCGACATCAATCCTTGCGCCATCGGGCGGAAAGGCAATCGACAGCGGTCCCTCGCTGCTGGTGACGCTGGCGATCTGCGGCAGCGCATCGGGGCGGAAGCGCTGCAGGGCGGCGGGCAGTTCATTGGTGCGGGCGATGACGGTACCGGGTGGTGCTGGCGGCAGGGGTTTTCGGGTCTTGCCCAAGCGCTGGAAGGCCTCGAAAAGGATGGGAGCCGCTGCGGTTCTACCCGTGATGCCCGAGACCGCCGCGCCATCGGGCCTGCCCACCCAGACGGCAATGGTGGTGGCGCCGTCATAGCCCACCGACCAGGCATCGCGGTAGCCGTAGGAGGTGCCGGTCTTGAAGGCGATCTGGCCGCCCAGCGCGTTGTCGGGCACAGGCGCACCGGTCAGCACGTCGCTCACCATCCAGGCGGCGTTGGGCTCGAGCAGGCGGCGGAGCCGGGGTGCTAACTTATGGTCCTCCACCCGCCAGACCAGCGGCAAGCTATCACCGCCGCGCGCCAGCGACAGATAGAGGGTCGCCAATTCGGTCAGCCTGACACCGGCGCCCCCTAATCCCACGGCGAGGCCGGGGCCAGCCGCGTCCTTCGGCAAAACAAGTTTCACGCCGGCATTGCCGATACGGGCCATCAACCGGCCGGCGCCAACGGTATTAAGGATCTGCAGGGCGGGTACATTCAACGATTGCTGCAGGGCGGTGCGCACGGTGACCGTGCCGTGGAATGTGTCGTCGAAATTTTCCGGCGCATAAGCGCCATAGCGGATGGCCCGGTCATCGATCAGGGTTTCGGGATGAACCACGCCATCCTCGAAGGCGAGGCCATAGATGAAAGGCTTCAGCGCCGAGCCAGGCGAACGCAGCGCCTGCGTCAGATCCATCTGGCCGGCGCGGATGGTGTCGAAGTACCCGATGCCGCCAACATGAGCGCGGACCTCGCCGGTCCCGTTGTCGATGACCAGAATGGCGGCGGCGACGCCCGAGCCAATCGCCAGTGCGCGCTCGCGTGCCAGGGTTTCAAGCGAGGCCTGAAGTTCGCGCGAGATGGTTGTGGTCTCGACCGTGCCATCGGGTGCTGCTTTCGCCAGACGCTCGGCGACATGGGCGGCAAGCATCGGGAAGGCGAGGCGGCCCCTCGGCGCTTCCTCGATGGCAGCGGCCTCGGCCTGGTCCGCATTGATGATGCCATCCTTCGCCAAGCGCCTGATGACGCGATTGCGGGCGGATTCGGCTATTTTCGGCTTGCGGTCGGGCCGCCGTGTTTCGGGGGCTTGCGGCAGGGCGACGAGCAAGGCTGCTTCGGCCGTCGACAGGTGTTTCGGTTCCTTGCCGAAATAGGCGAGCGCGGCGGCCCTGGTGCCCTCGATGTTGCCGCCATAGGGGGCGAGCTTCAGATAGAGATCGAGAATCTGGCGCTTCGAAAACCGGCTTTCGAGCTGCACGGCGCGGATCATCTCGGCGAGCTTGTCGCGGACGCGGCGCTGCGGCCGTGGCTCCAGCAGACGGGCCACCTGCATCGTCAGCGTCGAGCCGCCGGAGACCACATGGCCATTGCGCAAGGCCTGCCAGCCAGCGCGCAACAGGGCTTTGGGATCGATACCGCCATGGGTGTAGAAGCGTTTGTCCTCATAGGCGATCAGCAGCTTGAGGAAACGCGGATCGACATCATCGGCGGTCACGGTGAGCCGCCAATAGCCATCCCTGGTGATGAAGGGCCGCAGCAGCTTGCCGTTGCGGTCGGTCACCAGGGTCGAATAGGTGATGGTCTCGCCGGTTGGCACGGGGCCGAGACGGGCGAGGGTTTCGGAGATGGTGAAGGCGATGGCGTTGACGGCGAGGCCAAGGGACAGCAGCCCCGCATCGCGGCGTAGCCCCCACTGCCCTCGATTCCCCGCCCCCTCGTGGGGTGGGGCTGGGGTGGGGGGCCGCGAGTCCTGCTGCCAACCACCCCCCACCCCCACCCCACCCCACGAAGGGGGGGGGGCGAAGTGAGAGGGGGTGTGTGGGCGGAGTGTAACGTAAGGCGCCGGC
>JANPCS010000530.1:0-3423 GCA_031431065.1 Hyphomicrobiales bacterium
TGAAGACGGCGCGCGCCACCTTCCCCACGCTTTGCGCGGAGAAAGAAAGGAAACACCAATCGTCAGCATGTCAGGCTCTGGCGCCACTTGCGTTGGCGTCGTGCCGGATGAAGCGGCAGCCCACGCGGCGGTCGCTGCACTCCGTCATGCGCATCCGGAGTGGTGGGTGGCCAGGACAATCCTGTCCTGATCTTTCAATAAGCCCTGGCCACGCAGAAATCGACGGCTTCGAGCAGTGCCGTCTTCAACTCCGAGTCCGGGAAGATCGCCAGCGCATCCCTGGCGATGTCGCCGTAGTGACTGGCCCGCTCGATGGTATCGGCAATGGCACCATGGCGTTCCATCAGCTTCCTGGCATAGCCCAGATCATCTTCCGTCTGTTCGCCGTCTTCCAGCGTGCGTTTCCAGAAATTGCGTTCTTCCTTGGCGCCGCGCCGGTAAGAGAGCACGACGGGAAGCGTGATCTTGCGCTCGCGGAAATCGTCGCCCACGCCTTTGCCCAACTTTTCGGTCGAACCCGAATAGTCGAGTGCGTCATCGATCAGCTGGAAGGCGATGCCGAGGTTGCGGCCATAGGATTCGAGCGCCGCCTGCTCGCTGTGCGGCCGGTTGGCGACCACCGCGCCCACTTCGGCGGCGGCTGCGAACAGCGCCGCCGTCTTGGCGGCGATCACCTGCATATAAGCATCTTCGGTGGTCGAGATATCCTGGCTCACCGACAGTTGCAGGACTTCGCCCTCGGCGATGACGCAGGCCGCATTCGACAGGATGCGCAACGCTTCGAGCGAACCGGTCTCGACCATCATCTTGAAAGCCTGGCCGAGTAGATAATCGCCCACCAGCACGCTCGCCTGATTGCCCCAGATGACCCGCGCCGCCTGCTTGCCGCGCCTTAGGTCACTTTCGTCGACGACATCGTCATGCAGCAGCGTCGCGGTATGCATGAACTCGACCGAGGTCGCCAGCTTCAGGTGGAAATCGCCCGGGTAGCCGCACATCCGGGCCGCCGCCAGCGTCAGCATCGGGCGGATGCGCTTGCCGCCGGAGTTGATGAGGTGGGTGGCGATTTCGGGGATCAGTTCGACATGGCTGCGGGCATGCGCCAGAATCGATTCGTTCACCCGCACCATGTCGGCCTGGGTCAGTTTCACCAGCGGCTCGATGCTGGCCCGCTTCTTGGTCCCCGCTCCCTCGAGCGCAATGACGACACCCATGATGGCCCCTCAGGCAGTCTCCCGGAGATCAAGCTTAAACCACAGGCAGTGCCGAAATCCAATATCAACAGGCGAATGTGACCCTTCGCCGCCTGTTGCGTCGACAATCGGGCCAAGCATTCGTCAAGCATCTAAGCGGCGGCGGCTTTACGCGCCGGGTTTTTCGGTTCACTCTGGGATGATTATGGAGGAGTTTCTGCGCAGCAACGATCTGGTTTATCTCTCCTTCGTCCGCCATGTGCTGGCGGAGGCCGGGATCGATTATCTGCAGCTCGATGACCATATGAGCGCCATGGAAGGTTCGCTCGGCATCCTTCCCCGCCGCATCATGGTTGCCAGCGAATTGATGGAACATGCGAGATTGGCGCTCGGTAACGCCTCGCTAACCATCGGCAAGTAGATTAAGGCATATGCAAATGAGTGCGACAGCTTATTCGGCCCCGCCGCCGCCACCGCCAACCGGCGGCGTTCCGGCGTCGCTGACCGAGGATGGCTTTCTCGACGGCCGTCTGCGCATCCTGCAGCCGGAAAAAGGCTTCCGCGCCGGCATTGATTCGGTTTTCCTGGCTGCTGCCATCCCTTGCGCCGCCGGCGAGACGGTCTATGAGGCCGGTATCGGCACCGGCGTTGCGGCTCTCTGCCTGCTGGCCCGCAATCCCGGCATCCATTTGACCGGCATCGAAATCGCAGCCCGCTATGCCTTGCTGTGCGAGGAGAACGCCAAGCGCAACGGCTTTTCCGATAACCTTCGAGTCATTCATGCTGACGTGAAAGACGCAATGCGCAAGGACCTGGCCTCCATGCCATCGCATGGTTCTTTCAGCCACGCCTACGCCAATCCGCCGTATTTCGAGGACGCCAAGGTGACGCCCTCTCCCAACCTGCACAAGGCCCAGGCGCATGCCTTTGGCCCCGACGATCTCGATCTCTGGGTCAAAGTCCTCTACACCATGGTGACGTTGCGCGGCACCGTCACCATCGTGCACCGCGCTGATTCGCTCGGCAAGCTGCTGCAGGTGATGGAAGACCGTTTTGGCGACCTCCGCATCGCCCCCCTCTATGCGCGCGAAGGCACCGCCGCCTCGCGCATCATCGTTCAAGGCGTGAAAGGCTCCAAGGCGCCGATGCAGCTGTTGCCGGGTCTGGTGCTGCACGACCAGAACTCGCAATTCACACCCGAGGCCGACGCCATCCTCCGCGACGGCATGGCCTGGCGCCTGCGCTGAATTCCAATCCAACTTGCGGATGCGCCCCGCCGCACCTATCTCTGCGCCATGGCCAAGCAATCTTTCCTCAACCGGCTGATCCCCCTTCGCTTTCGCAAATCCGTTCCGGTGGTGAACCATGTGGTGCTCTCCGGCGCCATCGGCGTGGGTTCGCCCCTGCGTCCGGCCCTGACCTTCAAGGGCACGGCCGAGGTTCTGGAACGGGCCTTCGCCCGCAAGGGCATCGCCGCGGTGGCCATCACCATCAACTCGCCCGGCGGTTCGCCCGTGCAATCGGCCCTGATCCACACCCGCATCCGCGAACTGGCTGAAGAGCACAAGGTGCCGGTGCTGGTGTTCTGCGAGGATGTGGCGGCCTCCGGCGGCTATTGGCTGGCCTGTGCCGGTGACGAAATCTATGCCGATGAAAGCTCGGTGGTGGGCTCGATCGGCGTCATCTCGGCGGGCTTCGGCTTCGTCGAGGCGATCGCCAAACTCGGCGTCGAGCGCCGTGTCTATGCATCCGGCGAATCAAAATCCATGCTCGACCCCTTCAAGCCGGAAAAGCCAGAGGACGTTTCGCATCTGCTGGGCCTGCAGGCCGATGTTCACGCCGCCTTCAAGGCGCTGGTCAGGCAGCGCCGTGGGCTTAGGCTGAAAGGCGAGGATGCCGAACTTTTTTCCGGCGCCTTCTGGTCCGGCCGCCAGGCGCTGGAGCGCGGCCTGATCGACGGGCTGGGTCATCTCAACACCGTGCTGAAACGGAAATACGGTGACAAGGTGGTGCTCCGCAATGTTGCGGCACCCCAGGGTTGGGGCTTGAAAAGACTGGGTTTTGGCGCCGCCGTGCCGGATTTTGCGGCAGCCGCCATCGATGCAATAGAAACACGTGCAATGTGGTCGCGTTTCGGCTTATGATCGGCGGAGGACGGGGTCATTGGAGGTTCCGGTGGTGATCTTGAAGATTGTTTTGATGTTGGTTGCAGGCCTGTTGTCGCTTCTGG
>JANPCS010000531.1:0-9113 GCA_031431065.1 Hyphomicrobiales bacterium
CGGGGAGTTGTTCCGCCGCTGTCGTCCACGGTCGCCTCGAGCGTTCTGGTCTTCTCGGATTTTTTCGCCATCGTGGTGGCAGGCTATCTGAGCTACGACTCGATTGTCGTCTACAGTATAAACTCCAACTACTATGTCTCCGCGGTGCTCTTCATCGCTCTATCGACGCTTTCGCTGATGAATTTCGGCGGCCTCTATCAGTTTGAAACCGCCCTCCGGCCGCTGCGCCGCATATCATACATTCTGTTGGCTTTCGGGGTCGCCTACCTGTTTCTTCTCGCCGCCGCTTTCTCGTTGCGGATGTCAGAGGAATTTTCGCGTATCTGGGTGATGGCCTTTGCGGCATTGGCGGCAGCACTCCTGCTTGGGCTGCGCTTTGTCCTCGCGGCGGTCTTCTCGCGCCTCATTCTACGCGACAGTTTCAAGCGCAATCTTGCGGTGATTGGCGCCGGCCAGCAACTCGACCGGCTCTCGGCGGCGATCGCCCAGAATTCGACAGTGCCTGTCCGGCTTGCCGGGATCTATGCCGTTGGTGACAGCCCGCCGGCATCGCATTCCGAGTCGGGCCTGCAGGGTGGCGTGGACGATCTGGTTAGAGATGTGCGCAACAATCTCGTGGATGACGTGGCTATCGCCTTGCCCTGGTCGCACGACAACGAGATCGAAGCGCTGGTCATAAAACTTCGTGAGTTACCGGTTAATGTCTATCTGGTGAGCGATCTGGTGGGTTTCCGCCTGAGGCTGAGGAATGCACCAGACCACTTTGGCGGCCTGCCGGTTTCGGAACTTGTGGGAAAGCCAATGTCCGGGTGGGATGCGGCAATCAAGGCCGCCGAGGATTACGTGCTTGCCTCCCTCATCCTTATTGCCGTCTCCCCAGTGCTGTTGCTCGTGGCGGTCCTTATCAAGTTTGACAGCCCTGGCCCGATCATGTTCCGGCAGCAGCGCGTCGGCTTCAACAACGAAGTCTTCTCGGTCTTGAAGTTCCGCACCATGTATCACGGCGAGCCACCAGCCGGACGGACGGTCCAGGCCAGACTGGGCGATCCCCGCATCACGCCGCTTGGCCGGATCCTGCGGCGCTGGAGCATCGACGAGCTGCCGCAAATTCTCAATGTCCTCAACGGCACGATGTCGCTGGTCGGTCCGCGGCCGCATGCGCTTGACCACAACGACGAGTTTGCGCGCCGGACCAAGAGTTACTTTGCCCGTCACCGCGTCAAGCCCGGGATAACCGGGCTGGCTCAGGTCAGGGGGTTTCGCGGCGAAACCGATACGGAAGAAAAACTCGAAGGACGTGTCAGGAATGACATCTACTATGTCGACAACTGGTCTCCGCTGCTGGATTTTTCGATTCTGATTCAGACTGCTATCGTCTGCATTTTGGGCAAGAACGCCCACTGAGACAGGGGTTGTTTCTTGTTGATCTGCATCAGGCAGGGCGGTATCCGCCCCTGGCGGGTCCGCGGCACTCTTGCCAATCGCCGTTCAAGGACAACTTCCCGCCGCAGTGGCGCGTTTTATACCGTGTACTATCAAAAGCTTAAGAGACAGACCGAAACCGGCGGACCGCCTTGACCCGGAATTCGCCCAGATTGCCACAAGACCAGCGCCGCGTTGACGTTGCGGTCACCATCGTGTGAATTGAAGGGTGACTTGATGGCCGAAAAAAGCTATCTGTTTACGCTGTTCTGCAGCAATGGAGGGGACCTTGCTACGTCTGATCGCTTGCCTGTTCGTCGTCTTAGCGTTTTCCGGCATTGCCCGGGCCGAAAGCTATATTTTGAAACCTGGTGACAGGTTGGAGGTAACTGTCTGGCAGGAACCGAGGCTCAACCGGATCGTAGTCGTGGCGCCTGATGGCCGCATCTCATTCCCCCTTGCGGGCCGCATCAAGGCCGGTGGAACGACGCTCGACGCCGTCGAGGCTTCTCTCAAGACCCGCCTGGCCAAGCAGTATACCTCCGACATCGACGTGACCGTGGCTATCGCCGAAGTCAAGGAAAGGCCGCCCGCTCCGCCGGCACCGCCAGCGGAAAAGATCCTTCCCGGCATCTTTGTGACCGGAGAAGTGGCCAAGCCCGGCCGGTACGAGTATCGCTATTCATTGAACGTGCTTCAGGCAATTGCTCTTGCCGGTGGACTTGGCACATTCGCCGCAGAAAAGCGTATCAAGATCAGGCGCAAGGAACACGGCACCGAGAACCTCTATGAGTTCGACTACGAGGCCTTTACCGGGGGTTATGATCTCTCGGGCAACATGCTGCTGCAGAACGGCGATGTCGTCATCGTTCCGGAGCGCGGCCTGTTCGAATAGGTAGTTGAGTTGTGGTGCCGGCGGTGAGAGGCTTTCGACGCACATCCTGTCTCGCGGCGGCGCTGCTTGCCGCCAGCGCGATCTGGAGTACTGCCGGCGCAGGTGACTGGTCGCTGCGGACCAACTTCACCGAAACCCTGTCGGCCAACGACAACCTCGATTTTGGGCCCGATCCCGATGGCTATGTGTTCGGTTCTTTTTCCAGAATAGGTCTCACGTCACAATACCGCACGCATATCGACGATTTCATTCTCAACGGTGGACTTGGATATCAGACCTACTTCGGCGATGCTGGAGATATTCCGGGTGACCGCCTCATGCCAAGCGTCAGCGCATCCTATGTCCGCACGGGCAAGACCAATACCTTCACGCTCGACGCTTCTGTCGACTACGCACCCGCGACCGACACGCAAAGCCTCGTGGTGCCTGGTCTTGAGGTGCCTGGCGTGGAAAGGGCCGGAGACCGCGTCAGCGTCAGCGCCAACACATCGGTCGTCCACAAGATCAATGCCCGCAACGATTTCACCCTCTCGGCGCGCGCATCCAAGGTCGATTTCATCAATGCGGCAAATTCGGACGAACCTTTTGTTACGCTGGGAAGCACACAGTCTTGGCATAGCAAGCTTTCCAAGCGCATCGACTATACGTTCAGCAGCGGTTTGGACTGGTATGACTACGATGCTGTGACCAATCGCCAAAGATACTACTATGTCCTTCGCAACGGGACGTCGGCAAGGCTGACCAATCGCCTGTCGGTCACAGCCAATCTCGGCGGAACGCTAACTCAAACAATGAGCGACAATGCGGACTCTACCACAGTCGGCGGCCTCGCCGATGCTGGCTTCTCCTATGCCTTGAAGGACGGATCGATAGGAGGTGGCGTCTCCTATGGTTTGGCACCGGACGACAACGGCAATTTCAGTAACAGTCTGGGTTTCAACGCCTCCATCAGCCACAGCGTCAATGACTTACTGAGTGTCCGGCTTGGCGGTCAATATCGCCTCTCGGGCAATGGCACCGAGGGCGGCCTCGCCAATTCCACATTCAGCTTATCTCCCAGCCTCTCCTACACTCTCGCCCGGGATTGGACGCTCTCGGCCAACTATCAATTCGCCTGGACTGACGATGAAGACGGCAGTGCGATCCAGAACAGCGTGCAACTCACCCTGTCGCGGGCTTATGTCCTGATGCCCTAAGTCAAGACCGCCGTTGCCCGGGCTTGATGCCGCCTGGGAGCTGCCCAAGTGTCGGAGGACTCAAGGCTTGGACAGAGGCGGAGCGCTGCCGATTGAAAGCTACGAACGATATCGACGCCAGACGAGCGGCGCGCCGTTGGATGCAAGCCTTCATGCTGAACCAGATTTTTTTTGATTGTCGACCAAGAATCATTGCGCGGGGTTCCGTGATGGCGGCAACAATCTACCGATAGCCCGGCTCAAATGGTTGCTTTGCCCGCTGAAGCGTCATGGATTGGGTGTACGCAAAAACAGTATCTGGCGCAAAGTTCGGCTTTGCCGCAAAACGTCTTGATGGAGGCTGGTGGAATGTCCGGAAATGGATTTGGCACAATCAATCGGCGTAGTTTCCTGGCGCTGCCTGCCGTTCTTGCAGCAACCCCAGGTGCGCCGCTTGCCGCGCCGGCCGGAAGCGATAGCGTACATGTTCACGATGTAACGATGGCGGCGCCGGATATCGTTCGAGTGGTTGTCAGGGATCAGAACATTCGAAAGGGAGAATTGATATCGTCTTCCGTTCCTCGTCCGGAAAATCTCAATTTGGTTGTTGAGGCACCATTGCCCGCCGGCGGCGAATCGCGGCCGGCGATGGTTGTCGGGCGCGGCGGAACCTATCTGAGGTTTTTTGACGAGCGCCCGGTGAAGTTTCTGGATCGCGACGCTGCTGACGACGCTTCGAACTACGAGCTGACCGGCAGCAGGACTGTGAAGTCCGTTCATCGGTTGAGCATGCCCTATGATCAGGGAACGGCCTGGGCGGGAGAAAAATTGAGCTGCGTCTCATTTGAGCACCAGATTTTCCTGAAGCTCGACGGCCCACTGCCGCTTGATACGCTGAGGATCGCGAACCCCAGGGCGGGCATCGCTGTCGATAGTTTCGCTTTTTCGGACAAGCAGACGAGATCCAGTTCCATCCATGCAACCCAGGTCGGTCATCGGCCGGGCGATTCGAAGAAGATCGGCTATCTGTCGGTCTGGATTCCGAACTATGGCTACGAAGGGCGCGTCGACTTGCCCGCCGAGTACGATCTCTCCGATTTTGACGTTATCGACAGCAATGGGCAAGTGGTTTGGAGCGGCAAGATCGAACCTCAGCTTAGAGCGGAGGAGGAAGAGGACGCCGCCAAACTGATTGCTTATCCAACCACGGTCAAGCCCCCACGTAAGATCGAGCGTATTGACCAAGGTGAAGTTACATCGATTGTCGTTCGCAACCACGGCTTCTACTCAAACCAATTGAAGTGCTTCCGTGGTGTGGCGGGTCTGAACGGTTTTCTTGAAGGGCGCGTATTCAAGATTAGCGTTGTCGGCGTCGATACATTCACGATTCCCGTCAATACGCTGACGGCCTCCGCGCATTCTCCAACGGCTTACTTGGAAGGATACGATAGCTTGGTCTACGACGTGTCTCTCGCAAATCGGGCTGCGACGGATGTCTATAGATTGAATTACTCCGATTTCCGGCCGTCGCAGGCCGGAGTCTACAGGCTCCGCATCGCGAAGCTTGGATGTTCGGATCCGTTCCGAATTGACGAGAGAGTCCACTATGATTCTGCACATCACGCCACGAAGGGTTACTATAACCAGTGCTGGGGAATGCCATTGTCGCGGGACATTGGCGGCTGGGAGCGCCCGGTGAACTACCGTGACGGGGTCAATGGCGTGGTTATCAGGGAAAGCAGGCTGCCTGCCTGCATGGAGGCCGAGACTGGCTTGTCCTCCGTCGTCTTGGCCCGCAAGGGGCATGAAGCTCCGTGGATAACCGCCAACCGCGTTCCGGGCTGGTTTGGGGGCTGGTCGGACGCCGGCGATTGGGACATGCATATCGCTCGTCACGGCGTTGCTGTTTGGCTCTTGCTGGATCTTGGTTACGAACGCCTGCCGGAAGCGGCCCGGGCGACACAGTTTGGTTTTCCAAAGAGCTCAAGAAACTTCGCGCCTGACCCTGCTTATGATGGAACTGACATTCTGCCGGATGCCATTCACATGGCGGTCTACTACATTGAGCCCCTCAGGCGGTTCCAGAAGCCTGACGGAAGAGTCTATGGCGGAATGAACTACGACGGAAATGGCGGCGGATCGGCGGGAGGCGGAAACGCCTTCGAGCCGAGTTGGATCAGCCAACAGGAGGCCCATCTCCTTGCCGCCGATCATTGTTCGAACTTTCACTACGCTGCCTGCGCCGCTAAACTTGGAAGACTGCTCGTTGATTCGGGATTCGGGCAGCTCGGAGGTCTGTGGGTCCGGAGTGCCGAGATCGCCTGGCGATGGGCAGAAGGAGTGTGGGCGAGTTACCGGCAGGACGGAGTAAAAGGTGTGGCGTGGCGCGGCTACTACGAGGGTGAGCTTGCTGCGATCACCAACTCGGGTTGGGATGAACAGCAAGTCAAACGTCATTTTGACGACGTTCAGAGCCTCGCCAATGAAGCGAGAATCTTCGCACTAGGCTCGCTCTTCACGGCCACTGGATCGGAAGAGTACCGGACGATCCTCGAGTTCAAGCGTGGCGGCCTCGGTCAAACAGGCATTCAAGCGCTGGGCACCTGGGAGTACGCGCAGGGGAAACTTGGCGACAGGCTGCACAAGGATTACTATAACGGGCGTTGGCATATCGACCCCGACAACCAGTATGCCGAGCATTTCAATGGAAAGACCAGTTACATATACAACGGCAAAGCAAACTTCTTTGGGCCATCGGGGGTTCCTTCCGACTTGATCTTCGCATTTTTGACAAGGCCGCGTGCGGACGGCCGCAAGTACCTCGACATGATTCACGCCGGCGAGGATTTCATCACCGGCGCCAACCAGTCCGGCCTGTGCTGCACGACCGGACTTGGCGCCAGATGGCCGGCCCAGCCGCTTCATCGTGATCGCGAAGCCACAGGTTTGAATGCCGAAGACGTTCCGGGACTGACTCTCTATATGTGGTGGCATGACAACTCCGGCGGACTCTACGTCTTCAATTTCTCGGACGATTCGCCGCTCAACTTTATCGTCGACCGGCCGCGAGCAGGCCGCATCGAAAGCCGCAACCGGATGGCTGACCCTTATTGGCGTTCCATACCGGCGATGCAGCAGCACTGGCAGAACACCTATGTCATCTTCAACACCGAGTTCGTGACCCAGCAACAGATCGTGGGCCGTTACATCGCCAATCTCTGGCGCCACGGCTGGGACGGAAATCCGGCGCCGGTGAGGGGTTGAGGAGAGTTTTCTCGCCAGGGGAGCATGCGTGCGGCAAGAAAGCCAATGGCGAATTGCGAGCCAATGGCAAGACAAAAGCGAAGCGATAGTGCATTTGGCGAAAACCATGAATCACGGCTCGACCAGACGAGGGGATAGCGCAGCAAATGAGAATCGGAATTGTCACATCGGAGTTTCCAACGCTTTCCGAGACGTTCATTATTCAACATGCCGTGCAACTCATCGAGCGCGGCCATGATGTGACGGTGTTTGCATTCAAGAGCGATCCGGACAAATGCCCCCATGAAGAAGTCGAGCGCTACGCCCTCTTGAACAAGACCAGGCTTTTCGATCGTGCCTGGAATATGAGCCAAGGAGCGCGGCTGGCGCGGCGCTTGTTGCTTCTCGCGAAAAACGGCTTGCGGGAACCCGGTCTGACCTTGCGGACGCTCGACCCGCGGCTCTCGATCCGCTCTTCACTGACTCTCGAAACCTTCATGTGCAGCCAGGCCATGAAGGAAAACCGGAAGTTCGACATTATTCACTGCCATTTCGGGTGGTCCGGAGTGCACGGAGCGCGCTTGAAGCGCGCGAAAGCGTTCATTGGAAAGTTACTCGTAACGTTTCACGGCGCCGATGTAAGCGCTGACTGGGGCATTGGCAGCGCCTCAGAGCGCGCCTTGATGTATGCCGAGGCAGACGGCTTCACGGCCAACACCAACTTCATTCTCGAACAGGCCATGAAGCTCGGATGCCCGAAAGAACGTTGTTCGATCTGGCACATGGGTGTTGACCTATCCCAGTTCGCATTCAAGGAACGAGTTCCTCGTGACGGAGAGCCGATACGTATTCTAACAGTCGGACGAATGGTTGAGAAAAAAGGAATGGAGTATGTCCTCCGTGCTTTGCGTGACGTGAAATTTCGCGGAAGTCCTATCGAGTACCACATCGTTGGCGATGGCCCGCTGAGGAGCCGGCTGGCCGAGTTGGCGTCGAAGCTCGATTCAAACGTCAGAGTGGTATTCCATGGAGCCCTTTCCGCTCAGGACGTGCGCAAGCAGCTCGACTTGGCCCACATCTTTGTCCTGACCAGTGTTACTGCCGCAAACAATGACCGGGAAGGTCAACCGGTTTCAATTCTCGAGGCTCAGGCTTGCGGCCTTCCCGTCATTTCAACCTTCCACGCGGGAATTCCAGAGGCCGTTGCGCCTGAAACACTGGCGTATCTTGTCGAGGAACGCGATGTTGCGGCAATTGCCGAGCGCCTGGACACTCTGCTGGCAAACCCATCGTTGTGGAGCAAGTTGGGCAAGGCCGGGCGCAAGTTTGTCACTGAAGAATACGCGCTCAGCCGGTGTACCGGCACGCTACTTGATATATACGGTCGCCTTCTGGAGGGAGCAAAACATCAATAGGCCGGGAACGGCAGCCGTGGTTCGACAACAACCCACTCCCTAGCTTTCGCTAAGTGCACTGACGCTTGCCAGAAAACGTCGGCGGTTTGGTGCTCTTGTGCCCGGGAATCCTGGGTTCGCCTAGCGGCTCTTGGCGACGACTGTAAGATGGGCCAGAGCGAAACCTGGCCACTTGCCGCTCCGCCGCCGGACAGGCGATGTCCTTGCAAGTGCTTGTAGAACCGCCGGGACGACGCCTCCAAGCCGGCTGCCGCCGATCTTGCCGAGAATATCGGCAACAACATCGATGGCTCCCCCGATCTGGCGCATCTCGACCGTCTCAAGGCCTGAATCCCTGGCACCCGCTTTCAGTGCATGTGGTGTCCAACGAAAATAGTCATGCGGTTCCTCATGTAACCAGTACATGAAGGGAGTGCCGATAATGGCCTTGCCGCCCGGAGCCAGGATGCGGGCGACTTCCGGCCACAACACATCATGGCGCCAGATATGCTCAAGAACATCAGTGCAGATGATCGTGTCGAACCTGTCATTCTCGAAGGGCATTGGACCGTTAAGATCCACAAACTGGTCGACATGAGATGTGCCATGTGCCGATCCGGGCCAATCGACGCAGGTCACCTCGGCGCTGTACTCACGATAGACGCCATAGAGAGGTGCCTTTCCACAGCCGAGATCCATCAACCTGCCATTCGCGTGCTTGCGAATCGCGGCCACGTACTCGGCGCATACAAGGTCGGTGATCAGCCTGCTGCCGGCGAGCACCTCGGTAGGGTCTCTTGAGGCTCTCCAGCCATCTCCTGCTGGTTCGTATTTCGAGTATTTCCATGCCTCTTGATTCTGCATTTCTGAAATCTCCCAAATGTAGTGCTAGGTTCTGTTGACATTCACTTTATCCAGAGGACGGCGGATACGAGTGCGATGAAAGCCATGTAGTTTCTTGCGCGCTTTGCATATCGTGTCGCG
>JANPCS010000532.1:0-3841 GCA_031431065.1 Hyphomicrobiales bacterium
GATCGCCGCCAGCCTTCCATAGGGCGGCAATCCGGCATTCTCGCGGATCAGCTTCTCCTGGTTGAGATAGGAATCGCGCTCGCCTTGCCTAAGTGCCTGCATGAGCGGATGTTGCGGCAGATAGGTTTGCACCATGGCCCGGCCCGGTTTTTCGCCGCGGCCTGAGCGCCCCGCCACCTGCGCCATCAGTGCCCAGGTGCGTTCACCGCCTCTGGGGTCACTCGACTCCAGCGCCAGATCGGCATCGACCACGCCCACCAAAGTCAGATGCGGAAAATGATGCCCCTTGGCCACCAGCTGCGTGCCGATGACGAGATTATAATGCCCGGTCTCGACATCGGCGAGCGCATCCCTGAGCAGGAGCCCGCGCGCCAGATCGCTCGACAGCACGCCGATGCGCGCGTCGGGAAATCTTAGCCCCGCCTCTTCCGCCAGCCGCTCGACACCTGGCCCCACCGGCACCATTTGACCCGGCACCTGACATTTGGGACAGACTTGCGGCATCGGTTCGAGATGCCCGCAATGATGGCACATCAGCTGTTTGCGGAAGCGATGTTCCACCAATGATGCCGCGCAGTTGGGGCACTCCAGCCGATGCCCGCAGGCCCGGCACAGCGTCAACGGCGCATAGCCGCGGCGATTGAGGAACAGCAGCGCCTGATCGCCCGCCGCCAGCGTGGCGGTCACAACTTCAAACAGCGGGTCCGAAATCCAGTTCCCCGGCTCCAGCTTCACGCTTTTCATGTCGATAAGCGCAATCTCCGGCAACTCCGGCCGTCCATGCCGGTCCTTCAGCTTGACCACGCCGTAGCGTCCGCGATCGACATTGACCAGCGACTCGAGTGACGGCGTGGCCGACGACAGCACCACCGGAAACCTGGCCAGCGACCCATAGAGCACCGCCATGTCACGCGCGTGATAGGGAACACCTTCATCCTGCTTGTAGGCGTTCTCGTGCTCCTCATCGACGACGATGAGTCCGAGCTTTTTCCACGGCAGGAACAGGGCGGAGCGCGCCCCCACCACGATCCGCGCCGTGCCATCTGCAACGCCGCGCCACACCCGTTCGCGTTCGCGTGGCCGCACGTCGGAGTGCCATTGTGCCGGATCGCATCCGAATCGATTTTCGACACGCGCCAGAAACGATTCCGTCAGGGCGATTTCCGGCAGCAGCAGCAGCACCTGGGATCCCGCGGCCAAGGCCGCCGCCATGGCCTCGAAATAGACTTCCGTCTTGCCCGATCCCGTGACGCCATCGAGCAGCATCACCTTGTGCGCCCGCGCCGCCACCATGGCGCGGAGTGCCGCCGCCGCTGCCTGCTGGTCCTGTGACAGCACGAAGCCCCCGGCATTGAGATCGGGCGCCAGAAAGCGCCGTAAAGCTGGAAGTGCCACCGCTTCAAGCGCCCCATCCTTCACCAATGCCTTCACCACCGAAGTGCCCACACCCGCCGCCTCCGCCAGTTCACCGGCCTTCATGGCAAAGCCCTGGCGCGCCACCTCCAGCACGCGTGCCCGCTGCGGCGTCATCCGTTTCGGCACCGAATCACTGGCGCGATAGGCAATTTGCTGGCGCGGGCCCTCAAAGGCCCCAGGTGCCCGCAACACCATGCGCAGCACATTACCGGCGGGTTCGAGGTAATAGGCGCTGAGCCAATCGATGAATTTTCGATGCGTGTCCGAAAGCGGCGGCATGTCGAAGCGCTGCAGCACATCGCGCAACACCTTGTTGGTCATCGCCTGGTCTTTGAGGCCCCAGACGACGCCGATCACCTGCCGTGGCCCCAGCGGCACGGCGACGAAATCGCCAAGCCCCAAGCCCATGCCAGCCGGAATGCGATAGGAATAGGCCCCCTCCAGCGCCAGCGGCAGCAACACATCAGCGATGGCGGATTCGGCGTTCATTCCGGCAGAAATAGACGTTGGGGCGGGGCCTTGCCAGTTCTATATCGGCGTGACCATGATGACGCCGCACGTAACCGAAATCGTCTGCCTCGAACCATCGAGCCTCGCTGTGCGGCTGAAAGGCCAGCCATACGTCACGCTGCTCGAAAGCGTCATGCGCTCGGAGCATTTGGGCCGCTATTCCTTCCTCGCCTGCGACCCCGAACAGACCCTGAAAGTCACGCGTGACGGCGCCCTTCTCGATGGCATCAAACAGGATGCTCAGCCGCTTGACCTTATCGGCCGCATGGTCTCTGAACATCGCCAACATCATGTGCCCGGCCTGCCGCCATTTCAGGGCGGGCTCGCCGGCTACATCGCCTACGACTTTGGGCGCCGCCTCGAACCCAATGCTGAGATTGCCGATTTCGATCCGCTCTCCCCCGACCTGATCCTGAATCGCTACGACTCTGTCGCCGCTTTCGACCATATGCAGGAGCGCGCCTGGATCATCTCGACAGATCCGCAAAAGGCCGAGCGTTTCGAAGAGCTACTTAACGCCAGGCCAAACGATCTCGGTTCCCACGTCATCACCGGCTGGCAATCCAACTTCACCAAAACCGAATATGAAGCGGCTATCGCCCGCACCGTGGAATATATTCTGGCTGGCGACATCTTCCAGGCCAACATCACGCAAATGTTCTCGGCCAGCATCCCCCCGGATTTCGATCCGCTCGCCTTCTACCGCGTGCTGCGCCTGAAAAACCCCGCCACCTTCGCGGCATTCTTGGACTATGGCGATATCCAGATCGCATCATCGTCACCAGAACGTTTGCTCCTTTGCGATGGCAGTGCCGTCGAGGCCCGTCCCATCAAGGGCACCAGGCGCCGTGACGCCGATCCCTGGCGCGATGCCGCGCTGATCGCCGAACTGATGTCGAGTCGCAAGGATCGCGCCGAGAATGTGATGATTGTCGATCTTCTGCGCAACGACTTGAGCCGCGTCTCGAAGCCCGGCAGCGTCAAGGTGCCCGTCCTCTGCGGGCTCGAGACCTATGCCAATGTCCATCACCTGGTCTCCGTCATCACCAGTGAACTCCGCGAAGGCCTTGGCATTGGCGATGTCATCAACGCCACCTTCCCCGGAGGTTCGATCACCGGTGCTCCAAAAATCCGCGCTATGGAAATCATCGCCGAGATCGAGCGATGCGCCCGCGGCGTCTATTGCGGATCGATCGGTTACATCGGCTTCAATGGCCGCAGCGACTTCAACATCGCCATCCGCACCGCGCAATTTTCAGGTGGCACGGCCCGCGTGCAAGGCGGTGGCGGCATCACCGCAAGGTCCAACCCCACAGCAGAGTACGAAGAAAGCTTGACCAAGGTCCGCCGCATCATGGAGGCCTTCGCGCCGTGATGTCGCCCGTTCCCCTCACCCTGAGGTGCCCGGCAACGCCGGGCCTCGAAGGGCCACAGCTCAGGAAGAAGATGTAACAACACCATGATCCTCATCGTCGACAACTACGACAGCTTTGTCCACAACATCGCGCGCTACTTCGAGGAACTGGGCGAGCGCACTCGTGTGGTGCGAAATGACGCGGTTACGCGTCCCGATCTCAATGCCAAGGCGATCGTCATCTCACCTGGCCCCCGTACGCCTGCAGAGGCCGGCCAGTCGATGGCTATCATGCGCGACTTCTCAGGCCAGGTTCCCATTCTCGGCATCTGCCTCGGTCACCAGGTGATGGGCGAAGTGTTCGGCGCCGAAGTGATACGCGCCCGCCGCCCGATGCATGGCGACAGTTCCGAAATCAACCACGACGGCAAACATCTTTTTGCAGGCCTGCCCCCGCGCTTCAGCGCCGGACGCTATCATTCCCTGATCGTCGAGATTGAGGGCAACGATACACCGCTCGAAATCACCGCCCGCAGCGATGAAGGCGAGATCATGGGCCTC
>JANPCS010000533.1:0-3298 GCA_031431065.1 Hyphomicrobiales bacterium
CGGATGCGAATGGACCTTCGTCTTGGCGCCGGGCGCACCACCGGCGCGGTTGACGCGCAGCAGATACTCGCTCGCGTTGATCGGCGGCAGGGGTCCGATCTCGACGACGTGGGTTCCGCCCGGCGAGGCGCCACCTTGCGGTCCAAGGGTGAATAGCCAGACTTTTCCCTCGACCTCCGCCGCAAGCGAGGTCGGGCCCGCGGCGCCCTGGGCCTGCTTCAGGGTTGGGAAATTATCCAACCGCCAGAACAATGGTCCGGGCGGCAGTTCCTTCACCTTTGCCTCGACGACCGGATTGACGGCGAATTTGGCTTCTTCCGCCATCGCAGTCGGCGTCAGCAGCCCGAACGCGCACAGGAAAAACAACGGCACGCCAATATGGCGCGTGCTGAGAGTTTGCGGTTTCATGGATGGTAACCTCCTCGTGAGCTTGGTGCGTTTCATGTTATGACTTCCTCCTTTCCGGTCCAGTCCTGTCACGATGGCCTGGATGGAAAGGCGGAATTTGCCTAACCAGTAAGCGCGCCAGGAGGGTGAAATGTCCCGAAAAAACCCTGAAATTAACCTGAAATCTGCCGAAACGATCACGTTCCACGGTTTTGTCTTTCTGACGAAAAGCAGAGAACTCCGGACCGTTGAAGGTAAAGCGGCCGATCTTCGCAGCCAGTCCGCCGAGGTGCTCTTGGCACTCGCGGCGCGACCGGGCGAGATCGTGTCCAAGCTAGAGCTGATGCAGGCGGTTTGGCCCGACACTTTCGTGACCGAGGACAGCCTTACACAATGCGTCGCCGATATTCGCCGCGCGTTGGCGGACGATGCACATGTGATCGTGGAGACTTTCCCCAAGCGAGGCTACCGGTTGAACGCCGACCCACTGGAAGCGGTGGATCAAGGCGCAGCAGCTGGCACGGAACGAACCAAGACACGCTTCAAGCGACGCGGCTTCATGCTTACCGCAGTCGTTCTCGTCGCGGCAGCGATCAGCGCATATTACGGCGCGGAAAACTGGCTTACCACTCCGGTGCGTTCGAGCGGCGTGCCGAGGATCGCGGTGCTTCCCTTCGAGGACTTCAGCACCGGTGCCAACAAGGGATATCTCAGCGATGCCGTCGCCGAGGGGATCATCACCGAGCTGGCGCGTAGCAAGACCTATGCCGTCATCGCTCGGAACTCGAGCTTCAGGTATCGTGGCCAACCGATCGACGCCAGGCAGATTGGCGATGAGCTCGGCGTCGACTACCTGCTGGAAGGCAGCCAGCAGAAGATAGGCGACCGGCTGAAAGTGACCGCCCAGCTGCTGGATGCGCGTGACGGATCGCATCTCTGGGCCAACACCTACAACCGCGAGATCGGCGATCTTTTCGTCGTCCAAGAAGAAATCATCCGAACGCTTGCGGATCGGGTCGGACAAAGGATCCACCGAGCCTGGCCGCAAAGCGGCGTTGCCCGGGTTAGCGCGCTCCATTACTACTTGATGGGGCTTGCCGAAATACAAAAGGATTTCTCCGCCGCGGGGATGGAACGGCAACGGCAGTTCAACCTCAAGGCTATCGAAGCGGATCCGAACTCGCAGTTCGGCTATATCGGGCTGGCCCACTCCTATCGCTTCGACGCGATGTTCGGGTGGCACCAGCAGGAACACAGCCGTGACGAGGCGTTGAAGCTCGGCGCCGAATACGCCGACAAAGCCATCCTGCTCGCTCCGGACGATGCCGAGTCGCATTGGGCGCGCGCCGGCGTGCATGCTGAAGCTCTCGAGGTCGAGCAGGCCCTTGCGCGGTATGACCAGGCGATCGCCCTGAACCCCAGCAACTCGGAAATACTCGTCAGCAGTACGGATCTGCTGCTCCCGGTTGGCCGAACAGTCGAAGCGATCGATCGGATCAAGCAGGCGATGGGCATCGATCCTTTCTACCCTGACTGGTTCAACTGGCAGATGGGCTGGGCGCTGTACGAAATGAACGATTGCGGGGCGGCGCTGGCGGCGATGCGGAAAATGTCCAAGATCCCGATCGGCGCATACCGGAGGCTCGCGGGGATCTACGCGTGTTTGGGAAAGGAGCGAGAGGCAAAGGAAACGCTTGCGGTGTTCCTCAAGGACTCACCGGGTGAGTCCATCAGTAAAGAACGCAGGCTATGGGGGAATTCATACACCGCCCCCGGAGCCCTCGATCGCTGGATCAAACACATGCGGTTCGCGGGTTTGCCGGAGTGACGGCCGGTCACGCCCCAAAGATTGGGACCCAGTTTCTTGCCTTTCTGTCGTTCGATGTGGTGGCAATTCTCACAATTTTAACACGCCATGCGTCCAGTGTTAACAGGCATTCCAGGGCGTTGATGGCCATTCAGGGTCAAGGGCGGAAATTCAAACTGAGAAACGATCCGCGGCACCTCTTCCTTGACAAATCGGCCCTTGCATGCGCTCTAGCGCCGCATTACGCCGTTTCCCTGTGAGGTTCCATGCACGCCTATCGCAGCCACACCTGTGGCCAGCTCCGTATCGATGATGCCGGTCAGGATATCCGAATTTCCGGCTGGGTGCATCGTGTCCGCGACCATGGCGGGTTGCTGTTCATCGATGTGCGTGACCATTACGGCATGACGCAAGTCGTGGCCGACCCGGATTCGCCTGCATTCAAAGTGGCCGAGAAACTCCGCTCCGAATGGGTGATTCGCGTTGACGGCAAGGCCCGTCCGCGGCCCGCCGGCACCGAGAACAACGACCTGCCGACCGGCTTGATCGAGGTGTTCGCCACCGAAATCGAAGTGCTGGCCGAAGCCAAGGAATTGCCGATGCCGGTGTTCGGTGACACCGAATACCCAGAAGACATCCGCCTCAAATACCGCTTCCTCGATTTGCGCCGCGACCGCATCCACAAGAACATCATGAAGCGCGGCGCCATCATCGACTCGCTGCGGCTTCGCATGAAGGCCGGCGGCTTCTTCGAATTCCAGACGCCGATCCTCACCGCGTCCTCGCCCGAGGGCGCGCGTGACTATCTGGTGCCAAGCCGCGTGCATCCGGGAAAATTCTATGCCCTGCCGCAGGCCCCGCAGCAGTTCAAGCAGCTGTTGATGATGTCGGGCTTCGACCGCTATTTCCAGATCGCCCCGTGCTTTCGCGATGAGGATGCCCGCGCCGACCGTTCGCCCGGCGAGTTCTACCAGCTCGATGTCGAGATGAGCTTCGTGACACAGGAAGATGTGTTCAATGCAGTGGAGCCCGTGCTGCGCGGCGTCTTCGAGGAGTTCGGCGGCGGGCTTCCCGTCACCCAAAAATTCCCGCACATCGCTTTCC
>JANPCS010000534.1:0-1897 GCA_031431065.1 Hyphomicrobiales bacterium
GAAAAAGACCGGGCTGATCTCGACTATGCCCTGCGTCTTGGCGTGGACTGGATCGCACTTTCATTCGTGCAGCGCGCCGCCGACGTGGCCGAGGCCCGCAAGCTGATTTCCGGCCGCGCCGGCGTGATGGCCAAGATCGAGAAACCCGCCGCCTTGACGGTGCTCGACGAGATCGTCGAAATCGCCGATGGCCTGATGGTGGCGCGCGGCGATCTTGGCGTCGAACTGCCGCTCGAAACCGTGCCGGGAAAGCAGAAGCTCATCACCCGCGCCGCAAGGCGTGCCGGTAAGCCGGTGATCGTCGCCACCCAGATGCTGGAATCGATGATCACCGAACCGGTGCCCACCAGAGCCGAAGTCTCCGACGTCGCCACTGCTGTTTATGAAGGCGCTGACGCCATCATGCTGTCGGCCGAGAGTGCGACGGGTGCCTGGCCCGACAAGGCAGTGGCCACCATGGACCGCATCGCCCAGGCCGTCGAACGCGATCCGCTGTATCGCGGCATCATCACCGCCCAGCGCTACGAGCCTCAAGCCACCAGCGCTGACGCCATCTCGAACGCGGCGCGCTCGATCTCCGAAACCCTCAATCTCGCGGCCATCGTCTGCTACACCGGCTCCGGCTCGACGGGTTTGCGCATGTCGCGCGAACGGCCCGACACGCCGGTCATCGCGCTCACTCCCATTGCCACCACGGCGCGCAAGCTGGCGCTGGTCTGGGGCATGCATTGCGTCCTGACGGACGACGCCCACGATCTCGACGACATGGTCATCCGCGCCGCCCGCATCGCTTACGAAGAAGGCTTCGCCACGCCGGGCCAGCGCATCATCGTCACCGCCGGGTTGCCACTGGGAACGCCCGGCGCCACCAACATGCTGCGCATTGCTTATGTCGGAAAGGGTGGCGCTGCGGGAAGTTGAAAGTTCAACCATATTAGCATGGGATTTCCGACATGACTTCCAGCACGATTTGGCTATCTTTTGATTTTGGTATTCGAGGTGACTACGAGGGGCTCTATTCGTGGCTCGCCGGGTACAAAGCCAAGGAATGTACTGATTCAGTCGCCGTGCTGAACTATAGGTATTCAGGCTCCCTGATCGATTACCTGAAGGAAGACATCAAGAAGAACGTCAATATCGACAAGAGAACTCGAATATACGTGATCTACAGAGAAATAACCTCCAACAAAAATAAGGGAAATTTCTTGTTTGGAGGCTGGCGGACTCCGGCATGGGCAAGCTATGACCTTGCTGAAGTTGGCGCCATCGATGATGAGGTTTAGCTTTGTCAAATATCCTGGTGGATACTGGTGTCTGGATATCTCTGTGCGACCCGAGAGACGGAATTGTTGACAGAGATACAATAGAAGGAATTTACGATCGACTGCGCATCCATGATTTGTTGATGCCTTGGCCGATCGCTTACGAGTGCCTCCGGACGAGATTCGTAAGGAACAAACAAGCACTCGGCCGCTTCGAGAAAGAACTCAGATCGACCAGGCTTACGACCATAGACGACGCCCCCTATCGTGACGGCGCTCTGTCAACTACTATTGAGTCGTCACTGAGACGTGATCGGCCACTTAGTTTTGTGGACTGCTTGATCCGGTCTGTCCTTGATGACAGGAACCTCAAAATAGACTTTCTGGTTACATTCAATATCGGAGATTTCCAAGATGTGTGCAGGAGCAACAGGATAGAAATTTGGTCAAAATAGGACCCGTTGACCGAATTCACCGGGGCACACCAGGCGCCTCCAACATGCTGCGCATTGCTTATGTCGGCAAGGGTGGCGCTGCGGGGAGTTAGTCTGTAGACGGAGTAACCTTTCCGATCCGCGGGAGCCCTCATCCGCCCTTCGGGCACCTTCTCCCACCTGCGGCGGGAGAAGGCACAC
>JANPCS010000535.1:0-7930 GCA_031431065.1 Hyphomicrobiales bacterium
CTGGTCGAAGGCCAGACGGTGAAACTGTCATCGTTCGGCACCTTCATGGTCCGCGGCAAGAATGGCAGGGTGGGGCGCAATCCCAAAACCGGGGAAGAAGTGCCGATCACGCCCCGCCGGGTGCTGGTGTTCCGGCCAAGCCAGGTGATGAAGAATGTCATCAACGGTCTTGAGGCTGGAACGGACGAGGACTGAGGTCTTGGCCAATACCGTGTTGAGAGGGGTAGATCATGGTTGAGAAGTCCCCCGACGCCTTCCGAACCATCAGCGAGGCCGCTGAAGAACTGGACGTTCCGCAACACGTGCTGCGCTTCTGGGAAACCCGTTTCACGCAAATCAAGCCGATGAAGCGCGCCGGCGGGCGCCGTTACTACCGCCCGGCCGATGTCGAGCTGCTGAAGGGCATCCGCAGCTTGCTCTACAGCGAAGGCTATACCATCCGCGGTGTCCAGAAAATCCTCAAGGAGGATGGGGCAAGCTATGTCGCTGGCGTTGGCCGGGGCGAGATCGAGCCGCGCAAACGCGAAGGCGAAATGGCCTCAGCACCACCGCCCGGTACCGCCAAGACAGCACCGCGCCTGGGAAAAGCAACAGTCAAATCCACCGCAGCGGCACCATTGGTGGCCGAGCCAGTGAGGGTGGTGAACCGCCTCTCGGACAGCCACGCCGACATGTTGCGCGCCGCGCTCAAGGACCTCGGCGACGCCCGGAAGATTCTCGATCCCGCCCAGCCACGCTAAGCGTTTCAACCTTCAACCAAGAATAAAGGTGGCCATGCTAGCACCATCCAGCGGTGAGCGCTCGCTCCCCGCGTAGGGTGGAGCACGTCCCGGCCCATGTCCTTGTGGAGAATGATCCTGACGGCCATCCACCTGGTGGGCGTACGCTTCGGCGGCGCGGCCATGGGTCTGATGAGCCAGATCCTTCTCGCGCGCCTGCTGCCGCAGGAGGACGTCGGCATCGTGCTGATGGGCGTCAGTGCTGCAGCGATCCTCAGCCTGATGATGACGGCGGGCTATCCCTCCCTCACCATGACCCTGCTGCCGCGCTACTACGCTTTGGGCCGCAAGGCGCTGGCCGAGGCTTTTCACCGCGCCGTCTGGCATGACTCGCTGATCGCTTCCTTGGTCATCGCTTTGACCGGAGCTGCCGTGTGGTTGTGGGCGCCCATCGATCCGGCCCTGAAAACCGCGCTGTTGTTCGGCGGCCTCATGGCGCCGGCAGCCTCGCTGATCCGCATCACCAGTTCGGTCGCCAACTCGCGCCGCCGCTTCCAGCTCTCCTACATCCCCGATTTCATCTTTCGTCCGGGGCTCTTGTTGGCCTTTCTGCTCACCATGTGGGCGCTGAACAATTCTCCGGGCGTTCTCTCCGTGATGTCGGCCATCATCGTCATCTCTTATCTGGTGGCAATTGGTCAGACGATAATTCTGGGGAAGGGGGTCTTGCCCGAAAGCCTGAGAGCCGGACGCCACAACTTGGCGCCTGCGCTGCGCAATCGGGCGGCATCCATGGTGCTGATCGCGGCGATCGCCATGTCGTTTGCTGACATTGTCACCCTGATCGGCGGCGTCTTCCTTCCGGCCCATGATGTCGCTCAACTGGGCATTGCCATCAGGCTGGCGGCACTGGCGGGCTTCGTAACGCAGGTGACGCAAAATTTCGTTCTGCCTGATCTTTCGGCGGCGATCGTCAAGGGCAACCGCGCCTTGGCCCAGTCGCTGATCTTGCGCATCAACCTGATCGCCATTTCAGCTATCGCCGCTTGCGTGGTAGTGGCGATCTTCTTCGGACCGTTGATCCTCAAGGTGTTCGGCCCCGACTATTCCGGCGCCCATTGGCCTCTTGTGCTGTTCATGGTGTCGCAATTGTTCCGCGCCGCGGGCGGCATGAACCAGCATTTGCTGTCACTCGACGGACTTCAGGCGCGCAGTGTGTATGCCTGCATCTTTTCGGTCGCGCTGCTGGTTGCCGCAGCGATGATCCTCACTCCGCCGCTTGGCCTCCTCGGCATGGCCATTGCGGTGGTGCTGGCCGAGGCATCCTGGGCGATGATCCTCGGCATCCAGGCTCAGCGCTATTCCGGCTATCGCGGTGACATTGTTGCCGCTCTGCAATTCCACCGCACCGCCGCCAAATAGGACTTCCGCTGGCCGAGGATCGATGCTAATTGCTGCCGCCAACGTCGGAGCGTAGCGCAGCCCGGTAGCGCACTATTCTGGGGGGATAGGGGTCGCTGGTTCGAATCCAGTCGCTCCGACCATTCTATCCCTTGGCCGTTATCATCGCCATGTGCCTGGCATAGGCCGCCGAGGCCGCAAACAGCCCCCAGTTCAATCCCAGCATCCAGTAGAAATGGCGCCAGTGATCGGTATCGATCTGGACGCCTTGCAAGGCAGTCGCGAAAAATGCGCAGAACAGCGCGATGGCCATTCCCTGCCACGGCGAACGGATCAGCATCGCCTTGAAACCAACGATGATGGTGCTGATCACCAACATGAAATAGGCGATGCCGCCGAGCCAGCCATAGGACGAAAATCCATTGAGGTAGACGTTGTGGGGATCGAGCGTGAAGATTTTCCGGAACTTGGTGGGGCCGAAACCGAATGGGCTTTCAAGCAGGATCGGTATTGAATTGACCTGGTTGCCGAAGCGCCCGAACTCGCCCGAGTCGTAATCCTTGGTCAGCGTGGCGCGGTCTTCGAAGGCCGCCTTGACCACATCGATGCTGAGCAGGCCCGCCAGCATAACAGCCATCAGCACCACGCCGATGATCGCCAGCAAGACGATGCGCGAACGCAGTTCCTTGGATGGCGTGAGGATGAAGGTGAAGATCACCATCAGCGCCACTGCGCCAGCAAAGTTCACCCAGGCACCGCGAGAGAAAGCCAGGAACAGGCAGGCCACGATGATGCCTAAGCCAAGATAGCGCATCAGCCTCCACTTCCCGGTGCCGAGCATCACGTCCTGGGTCATCAGCAGGGCTGGGAGAATGATGTAAGTCGACAGCACGTTGGGGTCCTTGAATGTGCCTTGCGCCCGGAAGATGGGCGAGAGATAGGCACCGGTGCCGCCAATGTTGAAGTAACCCACGACTCCGACGATCGAGGCGATGACCGCGCCGATGATGTAACCATTCTTGAAGATGGCAAAGCGCTGCTCGGTATCGGTTGCGACATAAAAACAGAAGAAAACCGCCGAGGCCGCCATGTAGCACGACGTAATGACGAACATGCCGGCCTTGAACTCGTTCGATATCTCGAGAAAGCTCATGAAGCCGCCGAGATTGTAAAGCAGGAGATAGAGGATGAGCGGTACCGCGATGACCGTAGCCTTGATGCCGCCGAACATAAGAAAGACAATCACAACGCCGGCAAACAGCACGTCGCTGGGCGCCGGCTCGATGCGCACAAAGAATGACAGCGCCATCATGGCCCAGACAGCCGCAGCCTGCACGCTGGTGACCGGCAGGCTGGCGAGTCCGGTTCTGGCCGTTTGGTTTGAGGCGTAGTATGCCGTCAATACGCACTCTCCGTTTTGAACAGCGCTAGAGGCGTGCGCCATATGATATAGAGATCGAATGCCAGCGACCAGTTCTCGATGTAGTAGAGATCGTGTTCGACACGGCGCTGGAGTTTTTCGGTCGTGTCGGTTTCGCCGCGCCAACCGTTGATCTGAGCCCAGCCGGTGATTCCTGGCTTCACCTTGTGGCGCGCGAAATAACCGTCGACAACGTCGTTGTAGAGCTGGTCGGCGGCTTTGGCCTTGGCCGGATGCGGCCTGGGGCCGACGAGCGACAGCTCTCCGCGCAAGACATTGATAATCTGCGGCAGTTCGTCGAGCGAGGTTTTGCGGATGAAGCGCCCGACGCGCGTCACCCTGGGGTCGTCCTTGGTCACCAACTTCGCAGCATCGGCGTCGCGCAAGTCGTGATACATCGAGCGGAATTTGTAGACGCCGATCAATTCATTGTTGAAGCCGAAGCGGTTCTGCTTGAACAGGATCGGGCCGCGGCTATCGAGGCGCACCGCAATAGCAACCGCCAGCATGAGCGGCGAGAGCAAAATGAGGGCAAGTCCGGCAATGACCTTGTCTTCGATCGACTTTAGGATGCCGCCCCAGTCGCCGAGCGGCTTGTCGAAGACATCGAGGAAGGGTACGTTGCCGATATAGGAATAGGCCCGCGGCCGGTAATGGAATTTCTGCGAGTAGGCGCTGAGCCTGATATCGACCGGCAGCACCCAGAGGCGCTTGAGAATCTGCAGGAGCCGGTCCTCGGCGGCCAGCGGCAAGGTGACCAGCAGCATGTCGATGCGGGCCTGCCGGACAAAATCGACGAGTTCCGAAACATTGCCGAGTTTTTGCAGGTCTCCGATGTTGTCAGGCGAGCGAACGCCATCGCGATCGTCGAAGATGCCGACGACACTGATGTCGGATTTTTCCGAGTTGCCGATGGCCGCCAGCAGGTCGGCGGCGGGCTTGCCGCCACCCACCAGCACGGCATGACGCGACAGTTGTCCGTTGCGATTCCAATGACGGGCAAGTTGAGCTGTAGCGACTCGCCAGGCAATCATCAACGACAACCCGAGCAGGAACCAACTTGACAGCCAGACGCGCGAATAGGCCTCGCCCGATTTCATCATGAAGACGGCCATGCCGATGACCGCGAAAAACAGGGCCCAGGTCGAGGCCAGCCGGGCGATTGTGTCGACGGGGCGCAGGAGCGCCGGGATCGAATAGAGCCCGAAAGAATTTGCGGCGAATGGAAAGGCAAGACCAGTGGCCAGGATCAGGGGCGCATAGAACGGCGCTATTTCCCAAACCTCGTAACCAGGGTGCCAATAGGCCAGGACCGCACCGGCAAGCGTTAGCATGAGGCCTTCGATCATCCGGGCCGAGGAGATAAGCACCCGAGCCGAGATCAACGGCGCGGCGCTGAGCCGGCTCAACGTTTCGGCGCGAACATCGGCCAGCGGCTCGGCGCGGGGCTCGACACTGATGCGCTCGAGCACCTCGGCCGTGACGGTGGTGAACTTCTGGTCGGCTTGAGGGCGCATTGATGTGATGTTCCGCGATGGGACGAATGGTCTCGGTGGCAACCCTGATGAGCAAGCCGCGCGCCCGGCGGCTTTATTGCGCCGAGTATTGAAGAATGACGGTAAATGATTGGTAAATGGGCTGCGCCGATACGATCCGTAACTAGACCAAAAGCCCGTAGAGATCGAGGATCGAGCGCACCATGGCTTCGGCCGAGAACTCCGTCCGCAACCGTTCGCGGCTTGCTGCCGCCGAACTTGCCGCTTCGCCGGGCGCTGAAAGGGCTTGTGCCAACCGGGCGGCAAGCGCTCCGGCATCGTTCACCGGCACCAGGTAATCCGCCGGCAGGACTTCAGGGATGCCACCAACATTGCTGGCGATCAGCGCTACACCGGCAGCACACGCTTCGAGCACCACATAGGGAAAACTCTCGGCGCGCGATGGCATTACCAGAATCCGGCCGAGCGTGAAAGCCTCCCGGGCGCTCATGCGGCCCGGGAAATTGACGAGGCCACTCAGTCCAAGCCGATCTCGCTGTTGCCTGAAAAGTTCCAAGTCAGGTCCATCGCCGGCGAGACTGGCCGTCACGCGCCTGGACCGGTTAATCTCTGCGAGAGCAAGAAGCAGGATATCGACGCCCTTCAACACCCGCATGTCGCCCAGAAAGAGAATATCCGCGGCCTCGGGCCCCGGCATGGCGGGCTCGAACTCCTCCGGCCACAGACCATTATGGATCATGGCGTGCGGCTTGCTGCCGAGCCCGATCTTGTCGGCGAACGTCTGGCGCTCGAATTCGCAGACAAAGTGCATGGCCGTGCCGATGGCGGCGAGGGCCTTTTCGGCCGACAGAAAGGCAGCACCGCTGGGCGAAGACCAGGAATAGTGAAGGCTGCCGCCGTGCGCCGTGTAGACCGAAGGAATGCCCAACAGGCGGGCGGCGATACGGCCATAGAGACCGCCCTTGGCGCCATGGCAATGGATGATGTCAGGTTTTATGGCCGCGGCGTAGCTTCGCGTTTGCAGGACGCCGGACACATCGCTCATGCCGGGCAGGCGCGAGATCGGAATGCGTTCGACGCCAAGCGAACAGTACTGCTCGACACCGGTCAGCAGCGACTTGGCGAAATCGCCGCCGGTTATTGAATCGCACAGGATTGCGACGTCGTGCCCCAACCCGGCTTGTCCGCGCGCCACATCGCGCACATGCCTGAACAGGCCGCCGACCGGTGTCCTGAACACGTGAAGGATGCGCATGAATCCGCGGCTCAGAACCAGCGTTCGCGAATATAGATGATATCGCCCGGATAGATTTGCGTGGTCACCGGCACTTTGTAGGTGTTGGTGCCGCCGGCATTCTTGCGTGTAATCAGAACTTTGCGGTGATCGGCTCTTGGACCGTAACCGCCGGCGATCGCTATGGCATTCTGCACGGTGATACCCGGTTGATAGGCAAAACTGCCTGCCGAATTGACCTCGCCGAGAATGTAGAAGGGCCGCAATGTGGTGACTTGAACAGAGACCTCCGGGTTGCGGAGATAGCCCGATCGCAGCCGGTCGGTGATCATCGCCTCGATCCGCGGCGTCGTGCTGCCTCCGACATTGAGGCTTTGCACGTAGGGCATGGAGATGTTGCCGGAACCGTCGACGAGATAGTCGGCCGTCAGGTCCGGCTCGCCAACGACGCGGATGGTTAGCCGGTCGCCGGCGCCAACGCGATAGCCTGTCGAATACTCGTAGGCAGCGGTCTTGCCTCTCGTTCCATAAGGCTCGACGGTGCCTCGGGAATTACGAGTAGGTAGTTGTGTGACACTTGCCATGGCAGTCTCGCCCTCGGCAACCTCGCCATCAATCGTGACGCCGGTTCCACCGGGAGGCGAAGCCGTTTTATCCCAGGTCTGGGTACAGCCGCCAAGGACAACAGCCGTTGCAAGTAGAAGAGTAAGACGCATACGCAATGGACGGTTTCCATCTGAAAGGGCGAGACTTGCCGGGCCGGATGGGCACAAACCTAAACTGTCATGGTTAGCAATCGCTTAAGCGCCTGTCCGCGATTGAAGCCGGCGGCGGTCCGTTAAGGAAATGGTTACCATAACAAAGCCATGGTGCGGATGACCCATCAGGAAATCGATAGCGCCACACGCCATGCCGCCCCGCACCCAATCTACAAATTCCTTTGCACCGGCGGTCATCAATATCGTTGATGTCTTCAACGGCATGGGCCGCCGCAAGTTGCTGATTGCCGGAACGACTTTCCTGGCCTTCGGGATCGGCATGGGCCTCGTCACCATGTTGAAGCCGGTCTACACTTCCGTGGCACAGGTCCTCATACAGAATCTCGAGACGCCTTTCGATCGGGTTCAACCAACCGAAAATCAACGGGCTGAAGCAATCGATGACCGTATCGTCGCCAGCCAGATTTCCGTTCTGAGGTCGGAGGACTTGGGACGCCGCGTGATCGCCGCGCTCGGACTTGAAACCAGGAGCGAATTCAACGCGCTGATCAAGGGGCAGGGAACGGTCGGCAAAATCGCGGTGAAACTCGGCTTCGGCTCCGACCCGGCCAGCAAAACACCCGAGCAGCGGGCACTCGGCCGTTACCTCGACAAGCTCAATGTGTTCCAACTTCCGGTGTCCAACGTCATCGGCATCGAATATACATCCGCCGATCCCAAGACCGCTGCGGATGTCGCCAATACCCTGGCGAATACATTTGTAATCTGGACCCGCGAAGCTCAGTCCCGCCCGACCGTGCGCGCCCGGGAATGGCTCTCGGCGCAGATCGATGGCCTGCGCAAGAAGCTCGCTGCCTCGGAAGAGGCTACCGAAAGATTCCGTGCTAAGGCTGGTTTGCTCAAAGGAGCGACGTCAACGCTTGGCGAACAGGAAATCTCCG
>JANPCS010000536.1:0-4845 GCA_031431065.1 Hyphomicrobiales bacterium
TCGAGCCCGATGACGCCGGCCCCGATCACCGCCAGTCTTTCCGGCACGGCCTTGAGTTCAAGTGCCCCGGTTGACGATACGATCTGTTCCTCGTCGATCTCGATGCCCCTGAGCTTCGCCACATCGGAGCCGGTGGCAATCACAATCTGCTTGGTCTCGATCGTCTCGGCGCCGACATTCACCTTGCCCGGCGCAATGATCTTCCCGGTGCCACGGAATACCGTCACCTTGTTCTTCTTGAGCAGAAAGTCGATGCCCTTGGTATTGCCGTCGATGGCCTCCTGCTTGAAACCCATCATCTTGCCGAAGTCGAATGACGGTTGCGCGATGATGCCCATCCTGGCGAAGCTATGCCCCGCCTCGTGATAAAGCTCGGAGGCATGCAGCAGCGCCTTCGACGGAATGCAGCCGACATTGAGACACGTGCCACCATGCGTCTCGCGCTTTTCAACCACCGCGACCTTGAGGCCAAGCTGGGCGCAGCGGATGGCACAGACATAGCCTCCGGGTCCAGTGCCAATGATGGTAACGTCAAACGCATTCGCCATGGTCTTTGTCCCGATGTCCTCTCAGCACCGTCCGCCAGCAACGGCGACGATGGTTCCCACCACATAAGATGACTGCTCCGACGTGAGCCACACGATGACATCGGCCACTTCATCAGCCGAACCCTCGCGCTTGATCGGAATGAGGTCGCGCATCAACTTGACGCGGCCGGGAATCCCGGAGCTGTCATGGATCTCCGTATCGATGATGCCGGGCCGCACCGCATTGACACGGATGCCCTCGGCCGCTACTTCGCGTCCCAGTCCGATGGTCAAGCCGTCCATGGCGCACTTGCTTGCCGCATATTCAACACCGAGTCCCGGCGCCCCCAGCACGGCGGCGGCGGAAGACTGATTGACGATGGCGCCACCCGTTCCGCCATGCTTCGTCGACATCCGCTTCACCGCTTCCCTGGCGCACAGAAAAGAACCCAGAATGTTGATATCGAAAATCCGCTTGAAACGTTCCGCACTCATCTCGTCAAGCCGCGCCTGCTTGTCCATCACGCCCGCATTGTTGATCAGCACCTTCAATGGCCCCAGCTTGTCGGCGGCGGCGAACAGCGCCAGCACATCGGCCTCTTTCGAAACATCGCCCGCTATGGCAACCGCGTTGCCGCCACCCTTGACGATCGCCGCCACCACCTCATCCGCCGCCTTCACGTTGGACGCATAATTGACAACCACCAGATGCCCAAGCTTCCCCAGCTTCAAGGCACAGGCCCTGCCGATCCCCCGGCTGCCCCCGGTCACGATGGCGACGGATTGAGTGTTGCTCATCTCACAAATCCAGAATCGCCCGTTGTGGGTCTTCGAGGTTTTCCTTGACGCGGACGAGGAAGGTCACCGCCTCCTTGCCATCGACGATGCGGTGATCGTAGGACAGCGCCAGATACATCATCGGGCGGATCGCCACCTGGCCGTTGACGGCAATCGGCCGCTCCTGAATCTTGTGCATCCCCAGGATGCCAGACTGCGGCGCGTTGAGGATCGGCGTCGACATCAGCGAACCATAAACACCGCCATTCGAGATGGTGAAGGTGCCGCCTTGCATGTCGGCGATCTGCAACTGCCCGTCGCGGGCTTTTTTGCCATATTCGGCGATGGTCTTCTCGACGCCCGCAAACGATAGCAGATCGGCATCGCGCAACACCGGCACCACGAGGCCCTTCTCGGTGCCCACCGCCACGCCGATGTGATAGAAATTCTTGTAGACGATATCCTCGCCGTCGATCTCGGCGTTGACGGCTGGAATCTCTTTCAGCGCCGCGATGCAGGCCTTGACGAAGAAGCTCATGAAACCAAGCTTCACGCCGTGCTTCTTCTCGAATGACTCCTTGTATTGATTGCGCAAGGCCATCGCCGCCGACATGTCAACCTCATTGAAGGTCGTCAGCATCGCCGCCGTGTTCTGCGCATCCTTCAAGCGCCGCGCGATGGTGAGGCGCAGCCTCGACATCTTGACGCGCTCCTCGCGCGAAGCATCGCCCGCTGCCGATGTTGCGCGTGGCGGTGCCACCGCTGCCGTGGGGATCACCAGCGGCTTCGCCTCAACAACAGCGGGTTTTTCGAGATGTGCTATGATATCGCCCTTGGTGATCCGCCCATCCTTGCCGGAGCCTGAGACGGCAGCGGTGTCGACCTTGTTCTCGTCCACCATCTTGCGCACGGCAGGCGATTGCGGGGCATCGGATTTGGCGGCCGCAGCGGGCTCCGCCTTCTTCGGTGCTGGCGCTTCAACAGCCTTGGCGGGAGCGCTCCCGGCCGCCCCTTCCTCGATCCGCCCCAGCAGGGCGCCAACATTCACCGTGGTACCGGGTGCGGCATCGATAAAGGCCAACTTGCCCGAAGCCGGGGCCGGCACTTCCACCGTCACCTTGTCGGTCTCGAGTTCAACCAGCGGTTCGTCGGCCTTCACCGTCTCGCCCGCCTGCCGGAACCACTTCGCAATCGTTGCCTCGGTGACCGATTCGCCTAAGGCCGGTACGCGGATTTCTCTTGCCATTTATTCTGTCCCTTAAGCTTTGCTGTCGCCGAGCGCGTCTTCGAGGAAGGTTTTGAGCTCCCTCATGTGGCGGCTCATCAATCCGGTTGCGGTCGAGGCCGATGGCTGCCTGCCGGCATAGCGCGGCCGGGGCTTCTCGGCGCCGATGAAGTCGAGCACCCGCTCTAGATTGGGCTGCGCGAAGCTCCAGGCCCCCATGTTATAGGGCTCCTCCTGGCACCACACGAACTCCGCTTGTGTGAAGCGCGACAATTCGTTGATCAAGGCTTTATGCGGCCACGGATAGAGCTGCTCGATGCGCAGAAAGTAGATATCGGTCAGCCCGCGCTTCTCGCGCTCCTCATATAGATCGAAATACACCTTGCCGGAACACAGCACGACGCGGCGCATCTTGTCATCCGCTACCAGCTTGATCGCTTCATTGTCGTGGATTTCTGCGTCGTCCCACAGCAACCGGTGGAAGCTTGTGCCCTCGCCCATCTCGGAGAGCTTCGATGTCGCCCGCTTGTGCCGCAGCAGCGATTTCGGTGTCATGATGATCAGCGGTTTGCGGATGTCGCGCTTCATCTGCCGCCGCAAGATGTGGAAATAATTGGCGGGCGTCGTGCAATTCGCCACCTGCATGTTGTCTTCCGCGCACATCTGCAGGAAGCGCTCGAGCCTGGCCGATGAATGTTCCGGTCCCTGGCCTTCATAGCCATGCGGAAGCAAGACAGTAAGGCCCGACATGCGTAGCCACTTTCTCTCGCCTGACGAGATGAACTGGTCAAACACCACTTGCGCGCCATTGGCGAAATCGCCGAACTGCGCTTCCCAGATGGTCAGTGCATTGGGCTCGGCCAGCGAGTAGCCATATTCGAATCCCAGCACCGCTTCTTCCGACAGCATGGAGTTGATGGCATCGATCTTGATCGCCTGGTCCTTCAGCAGATGATTGAGCGGCGTGTAGCGCTTCTCGTTTTCCTGATCGACCAGCGCCGCGTGCCTCTGCGAGAAGGTGCCGCGTTGCACGTCTTGCCCCGAAAGCCTGACCGGAAATCCGTCGAGCAACAACGTGCCGAAGGCCAGATGCTCGGCCATCGCCCAATCGAGGCCTTGCCCCTCCTCGATCATCTTGCGCCTGGCGTCGAGCACGCGCTGCATGGTGCGGTGAACCTTGAATGTCTTCGGCACTTTCGTCAGCTTCAGGCCCATGTCTTTCAATGCCGCCACCGCGAACCCCGTGTCGCCCTTGCGCGGGTCCTCGTGATCCTTGGCGGATTTAAATCCTGACCAGCGGCCGTCCAGCCAGTCGGCCTTGTTGGCCTTGTAACCTTCAGCCACCGAGAAATCATCATCGAGCGTCTTGCGATAGTCCGCCTTCATGGCGTCGAATTCTTCCGCTGCGATGACGCCTTCATCGATCAGTCGCTTGCCATAAAGCGTCACGGTGGTGGCTTGGGCAGCGATGCGCTTGTACATCAAGGGCTGGGTGAAGGCCGGCTCGTCTGTCTCGTTGTGGCCGAAGCGGCGGTAGCAGAACATGTCGACGACCACCGGCTTCTTGAATTTCTGCCGGAATTCGATGGCGATTTTCGCGGCGTAGACAACCGCTTCCGGGTCATCGCCGTTGCAATGAAAAATCGGCGCCTCGATCATCTTCGCCACATCCGAGGGATAGGGCGACGAGCGCGACCAGTGCGGAGACGTGGTGAAACCAATCTGGTTGTTGACGATGAAATGGATGGATCCGCCAGAGCGATGCCCGCGCAAGCCCGAAAGCCCGAAGCACTCGGCCACCACACCTTGGCCCGCGAAGGCCGCATCGCCATGGATCAGCAGCGGCAAAACGCTCGTGCGTTCCTTGTCCTTCCTTTGGTCTTGCTTGGCCCTGGCCTTGCCGAGCACCACGGGATCGACGATCTCCAGATGCGACGGATTGGCGGTCAGCGACAGATGCACGGTATTGCCATCAAAGCTGCGGTCCGATGAGGAACCGAGATGATACTTGACGTCGCCCGAACCCTCGACCTCGTCGGGCGTCGACGAGCCGCCCTTGAACTCGTGGAAGATCGCCGAGAATGATTTCGTCATCACATTGGCGAGCACATTGAGGCGGCCGCGATGGGCCATGCCGAGGACGATTTCCTGCAAGCCGAGCTGGCCGCCGCGCTTGATGATCTGCTCCAGCGCCGGGATCATCGACTCGCCGCCATCGAGGCCGAACCGCTTGGTGCCGGTGAACTTCAGGTCGCAGAATCTCTCGAAGCCTTCGGCCTCGACCAGCTTGTTGAGGATCGCGCGCTTGCCCTCGCG
>JANPCS010000537.1:0-2563 GCA_031431065.1 Hyphomicrobiales bacterium
GGCCAGCATCACTCGCAATCTCCGTGCGTCTGGCTGGCCAAACCGGAAAAAGCGTGTGAATACGGGGAGGTATCGCTGCAGTCACTGCGCATCGCCGGTAGCGGCGTGGGCGGGCTCGTGTATCCTTCTCCGAACCGTTGAAGCCGGATTCCGGCATTCCAGGAGGAAGCAAGTCGTATGAAGAAATTCGCTACATTGTTCGGTGCGGCCCTGTTGTCGGGCACCGCACTTCTGGCCGTTGCTCCGGCCCACGCCGCTGACGAACTCACCGTCACCTCGTGGGGCGGCGCCTATTCGGAAAGCCAGCGCAAGGCCTATTACGAGCCCTATAACGCGATGGGCAACAAGATCACCGAGGCCGAGTACAATGGCGAAGTCGCCAAGATCAAGGCCATGGTCGAAGCCAAGTCGATCAGCTGGGACGTGATCGACGTCGATAGTCCGACGGCCCTTCAGGCCTGTGCCGAAGGCGCGCTCGAGACCATCGACTGGGCCAAGCTCGGCCTCGACAAGTCGAAGTTCATCGGCGGCGATGTCATGGAATGCGCCGTGCCGACCATCGTCTACGGCACCGTGTTCGGGTATGATACCACAAAGATCACCGGTGAGGGACCGAAGGTTATCGGCGACCTCTTCGACACCACCAAGTTTCCCGGCAAGCGCGGCCTGTGGAAGAGCCCCTTCGTCAATCTCGAATGGGCACTGATCGCCGATGGCGTCGCCAAGGAAGATGTCTACAAGGTTCTGGGCACGCCGGAAGGCGTCGATAAGGCATTCGCCAAGCTCGACACGATCAAGGCCGATATCGTCTGGTGGGAAGCCGGTGCCCAGGCGCCGCAACTGCTGGCCGATGGCCAGGTGGTCATGACCTCGGCCTGGAACGGCCGTCTGCAAGCCGCCATCGACAAGGACGCCAAGCCCTTCAAGATCGTCTGGGATCACCAGAACCTCGATTGGGATTGGTGGGCCATCACCAAGGGCACGCCGAAGCTTGAGGAAGCCTACCGCTTCCTCGCCTTTGCTTCGGGCGCGGCCCCGCAAGCCGACCAGACCAACTACATCGCCTATGGTCCGGCCAACATGGACGCCATTCCAAACGTCAATGCCAAGACCCTGCCGAACCTGCCGACGGCGCCCGAGAACCTGAAGACCGCTTTCAATCTGGACTCGCAGTTCTGGGCTGACAACGGCGATCAGCTGAAAGAGCGATTCAACGCCTGGCTCGCCAAGTAAAGCACTCCCGCGGGCGGAAACTTTGTTTCCGCCCGTATTCTTCAGCAAGATGGATTGACGATGGCCGGGCTTGACAGCGCCGTTTCCAATGACGTGATGCGGGCCGCCGATGGCACGCCGCTGAAAGCGAGGCTGCGCCAGTCGCTGCGCCGCGAGCAGATCAAGGCTGCCGTTCTCATCGCACCGCTGTTTTTGTTCATCGTCGTGAGCTTCCTGTTTCCCATCCTGACGATGCTCACCAATGCCTTCTACGATCCCGACATCGCCGATGCGATGCCGAATACCGTGCAGGTTCTGGCGGAATGGGATGGCAAGGAAGTTCCCGGCGAAGAAGCCTTCGCGGCCTTTGCCGCCGACTTGCAGGCGGCGCACCGCTCCAAGACGTCGGCGCTGGTCGGCAAACGCCTCAACTATGAGATCCCGACGCTCAAATCCAAGGTCACCGTCACGGCGCGCAAGCTCGACAAGATCGAGACGGGACCGTGGAAAGAGGCGGTGATCGCCATCGATCCGGTGTGGAACAACATCGAGACCTGGGCCACCATCAAGCGGGCCTCGGCGCGTTACACGCCGTTCTATCTGCTCAATGTTCTCGACTTGAAGCAGGGGGCTGACGGGTCGATCCAATCGGTTGACGCCAACCGCTCGATCTATGTGCAGATCCTCGGCCGCACCCTGGGCATCAGCCTGCTGGTGACTCTCTTGACGCTGGTGCTGGGATATCCCGTCGCCTACATGCTGGCGACGCTGCCGCAGCGCACCGCCAGCCTGCTGATGATCTTCGTGCTGTTGCCGTTCTGGACATCGCTCCTGGTACGGACGACCGCCTGGTCGATCCTGTTGCAGGATGGCGGCGTGGTGACGCAGTTTCTGTCGGTCATCGGGGTCACCTGGCTGCTCAATGCTATTGGCCTGATGGACGGCGAACCGCATCTCTACAAGACGCGCTTCGCAACCGTGCTGGCGATGACCCATATCCAGCTGCCGTTCACGCTGCTGCCGATCTATTCGGTGATGAAGACCATCTCGCCCACCTACATGCGCGCCGCCAAATCGCTCGGCGCCACGCCGGGCTACGCCTTCCTCAGGGTCTACATGCCGCAGACGCTACCCGGCGTCGCGGCGGGCTGCCTGCTGACCTTCATCCTGTGCCTTGGTTACTACATCACCCCGGCCCTGGTCGGCGGCCCCACCGACAACATGATCTCGGGCTTCATCGACAGCGCCATGAATTCCGAGAACAACTGGGGCAAGGCCGCGGCGCTTGGCACGGTGCTGCTCAGCGCCACGATGATCCTCTACTATGTCTACAACAAGCTGATCGGCATCG
>JANPCS010000538.1:0-4041 GCA_031431065.1 Hyphomicrobiales bacterium
GAAGGAGCGGGCGCAATGGGAGACTTTCCTCGCGACCAAGGCCGCGATAGTCAAAGCTCTCACCGCCCGGATCGAAACTGCCGAGGCCGAAATCAACGCTCTGGTCTACGCCGCCTTTGAACTGACGCCGGACGAAATAGCGGTGCTCGAAAAATCTCTTGAAGGCCAGATTTAGCGTTGTTCAACAGAATGTTTTCAACCGATGCGACCTGGTGGGTCCACAACCGGCCGGCACTCCTGGTACTGATTCTGGATTAATACCAAACGTCATTGGTAATGACTCTTCGTGTTGGTCAGCATGCTCCCTCATTTCCCCCCCTTGTGGGGAGGGATTAAGGGTGGAGGTGGCCACGAGTCAGATGTTTCAAAGGGTTAGAGAGATAATCTCCGGCGCCGGAGCAGCCCCCCACCCCGCCCTCCCCACGAGGGGGAGGGAGAAGGAAGGGTCAATATTTCCGAAACTTGGTATAACTCATTTCATTGAATAGCAATATAATCCTTGACACTTTATTCCTATTATGACTATAGTCCTCGCGTTCCACCTCACTTGGAGTCCTGCTCATGACGGTGATCTCGGATGGGGTGGAACGGCAGGTCCCGCGCCTCCCATATTCGAAACTCGGCTTGCCGAGGTTTCGAACGAGGCAAAGTCTTTCGAGGGACACCTGTCACCCTCGCCAAGGATGACGCATGCCCGAATACACGCTGATTGAGATGGATGTCATTGCGAAGAACCGGCAGCACGGCGCCAAGCTGAATGTGCGGTTGCCTGGCCGGGCGAAAAGCGACTATCCCAACAGCCCCTTCACGATGGCGCCCGCCTTGGCCATGTCCATTTGCCCGGCGTACTTGAGCTTCACTTCGGCCATGACCTTGCCCATGTCCTTGACGCTCGCCGCACCCACCGCCTTGATGATGCCGGACACCACCGCTTTCGCCTCGACCTCCGACAATTGCTTCGGCATGAAGGACTGGATGACGGCGATCTCGCCGCGCTCGCTTTGCGCCATCTCCGGCCGTCCGCCCTGATCGAAAGCCGTGGCTGATTCCTGGCGCTGCTTCACCATCTTGGCAAACAGCTCAACCACGCCGGAATCGGGCGTCAGTGCCGAATCATGGCCATCGGTGCGGCTGTTGATATCCTTGTCCTTGATGGCCGAATTCATCAGCCGCAGCGTCGACAGCTTCTTTTTGTCGCCGGACTTCATCGCCTCTTTGACGGCGGCACTGATCGTCTCGCGCAAGGTCATCGGCTGGGTCTCCCTGGAAAATGCTCTGGAAGGCACCCCTCTAGGACGCTTCGCGGGCCATCGCAACCTTGACGGCTTGGCCTCCTTCCCTTAACCAGCGTCAAATTCCGGAGAGTCTGTCATGCCCGCATCGAAGCCTGTGAAGGCGAAGAAATCCGCGCGCGCCCAATTCGGCGACTGGGACGCGCCGCGCGTGACCGCCCTTCTGGTGCTGGCCGACGGCACGGTGATCGAAGGCTTTGGCCTCGGCGCCGAGGGTGAAGCGGTGGGCGAAGTCTGCTTCAACACCGCCATGACCGGCTATCAGGAGGTGCTGACCGATCCCTCTTATGCCGGGCAGATCGTCACCTTCACCTTCCCGCATGTCGGCAATGTTGGGACGAACGACGAGGACATCGAAACGGTGAACCTCGCGGCCTCGGCCGGAGTGGTGGGCGCCATCGTCAAGGAGCCGGTGACCGAGCCCGCCAACTACCGCTCCGCCAGGCATTTCGACAAGTGGCTGAAGGCCCGCAACATCATCGGCCTTTCCGGCATCGACACCCGGGCTCTCACCGCCCGCATCCGCGAACTCGGTATGCCCAATGGCGTCATCGCGCATCATGCCAGGGGCAAGTTCGATGTGGCGAAACTAAAGGCCATGGCCGCGCAATGGCCGGGCCTCGTTGGCATGGATCTGGCGAAGGACGTCTCCCTCACCCAGCGCCTGCAGTGGGACGAGAAGCTGTGGGACTGGGAGACCGGCTACACCCGCGCCGAGCCCGGCGGCTACAAGGTCGTGGCCCTCGATTATGGTTTGAAGCGCAACATTCTGCGCTGCCTGACCAGTGCCGGCTGCGATGTGACGGTGGTGCCCGCCACCACCAGCGCCGAGGACATTCTGGCCATGAACCCCGACGGCGTGTTCCTCTCGAACGGTCCCGGCGATCCGGCGGCGACGGGTGAATACGCCGTGCCGGAAATCAGGAAGCTGGTGGACTCAGGCAAGCCACTCTTCGGCATCTGCCTCGGCCACCAGATGCTGGGGATCGCACTCGGTGCCAAGACTTTGAAGATGCACCAGGGCCATCACGGCGCCAATCATCCGGTGAAGGACTTCACCACCGACAAGGTGGAAATCGTCTCGATGAACCACGGTTTCGCGGTGGACCGTGCGACGCTGCCCGAAGGTGTCGTCGAAACCCACGTCTCGCTGTTCGACGGCTCCAATGCCGGCATTGCGCTCGAAGGCAGGCCGGTGTTCTCGGTGCAGCATCACCCAGAAGCCAGCCCTGGCCCGCAGGATAGCCACTATCTGTTCAGGCGCTTTGTCGGGCTGATGGAGAAGGCGAAAAACTGATGTCCTTTGCCCAGCTCGATGCCCTGTGCCGCCGTCTTGAGGCGCTTGACCATGCCCAGGCCATGCTGGGGGTGGATGAGGCCGTCAACATGCCGCAAGGCGGTGGCGAGAAACGCGCCGAGGCGATGGCGGTTCTGGCCTCGATGGCGCATGAGTTGGCGTCTGCCCCGCATGTCGCCGGCTGGATCAGCAAGGCTGAAACCGAAGACCTTGATGCCGCACAGCAGGCGGCCGTCCGCGAATTCCGCCGCAGCTACACCAACCTGACATGCCTGACGTCGGAGTTCGTGGCGCGGCAAGTGAATGCCCGTATCCGCTGCGAGCAACTGTGGCGGCAATTGCGGCCAACCGGCGACTGGAAAGCCTTCCTGCCCGTCTTCGAGAACATCGTGGCACTGGCACGGGAAGAAGCACAACGCCGCGCCGCCGTGCTGAAGCTTGAGCCTTACGATGCGATGATCGAGCAATTCGATCCCGGCAGCCGCCAGGCCGAGATCACCACGGTGTTTGCCGATCTGAAAACATTCCTCAAGAGCTTCATCCCGCAAGCCCTCGAGGCGCAACAGCAGCGCCGGGCCAGGCGTCCGTTGAAACACTTCAGCGCCACCTTTCCAATCGAACGCCAGAAGGCCCTCGGGCAGGCTCTGATGCAGGCCATCGGCTTCGACTTCGCGCATGGCCGGCTCGACATCTCGCACCACCCGTTCTGCGGCGGTGTACCAAGCGATGTGCGCATGACGACACGCTACCGCACCGGCGAATTTCTATCCTCCCTCATGGGCATTTTGCACGAAACCGGACATGGGCTCTACGAGCAGAACCTGCCGCATCACCTGGGCCACTGGCCGAGTACCAAGGCGCGCGGCATGGCAACACATGAAAGCCAGAGCCTGTTCCAGGAAATGCAACTCTCGCGGCGGCCGGAGTTTTGGGTCTTTGCCCTGCCGCTGGCGCGCACTCATCTTGGTACGGAGCATTTCGATGGTGTCACGGTTGAGGACATGCTGGCCCATGTCAACCATGTCGAACGAGGCTTGATCCGGGTCGATGCCGACGAGGCGACCTATCCGCTGCACGTGATCCTGCGTTTCGAGATCGAGCAGGAGCTGATTGCGGGCCGCCTCGCGGCGAAGGACGTGCCCGAACTCTGGGACGCCAAAATGCGCGAGTATCTGGGCTTGTCCACCATCGATCACCCGAAGGACGGCCCGATGCAGGACGTGCACTGGCCGTCGGGCGCATTTGGTTATTTCCCCAGCTATACGCTGGGCGCCATGATGGCGGCCCAACAATGGGCGGCGGTGGAACGGAGCATCCCGGGCGTCGGCGATCGGATCGCGCGCGGTGACTTTACGGCCATCAACGATTGGCGCCGTGCCAACATCTGGTCCAAGGCCTCGAGCCTTTCGACGCCGGAGCTGATGCGCCAGGCGACGGGCGAGCCACTGTCGG
>JANPCS010000539.1:0-13047 GCA_031431065.1 Hyphomicrobiales bacterium
CTGGTGGTGAAGCCGAGGATTTCGACCTTGACGCCGCAGCGTTCCAGCGTGCGGGCCAGGATATCGGCGCAAGTTGCGGCAACGGTGATCGGGCGCCCGCGCATCGAACCCGAATTGTCGAGCAGCAGGGTGACGACCGTATCGCGGAAATCAGTGTCCTGTTCCATCTTGAAGGACAGCGGATGCATCGGATCGATGACGACGCGGGTGAGTCTTGCGGCATCCAGCACGCCTTCCTCCAGGTCGAAATCCCACGAGCGGTTCTGCTGCGCCATCAGGCGGCGCTGCAGGCGGTTGGCGAGTCTTGCGACGACGCCCTGCAGATTGGACAATTGCTTATCGAGATAGTTGCGGAGCCTTGAGAGTTCTTCCGTATCGCAGAGATCTTCGGCGGAGATTTCCTCGTCGAACTGGTTGGTGAAGACCTTGTAGAAATCCTCGTTGGCGAGCGACGAGAACGGCAGCTGCGGCCGCCATGGTTCTTCGCCCTCGGAGTCCTCTTCGCCCGACTCGTCATCGGGCTGCTCGTCGGTGTCCATCTGGCGGGCGTCCATTTCGGCGCTCTCGGATTCGCCCTCGGCGTCCTGCATTTCCTCCATGGACTGCTGCGAGCTTTCCTGCTCGTCGCCTTCGGGTGTCTCCTGGCGCTCGCCCGAATCCTCTTCTGGCTCGTTGTTCTCGTCGCTCTGGTCGGACTGATCGGGATCGTCACCCAGTTCGTCCGCCATATCGAGGGCGGCGATGATATCGCGCGACATGCGGGCGAAGGCCGCCTGATCGTGCAGGTTCTCGTTCAGGTGCGTGAATTGCTCGCGCGCCTTGTCCTCGATCCACGGCCGCCACAGGTCGACCATGGTGCGGGCCCCATCGGGCGGGGCGGCACCCGTCAGCTTTTCGCGCACCAGAAGGGCGACCGCCTCATCGAGCGGCGCGTCCTTGCGGTCGGTATAGCGCGAGACATCCTTCTTGGCGTAGCGGTCGTCGAGCATGGCCGCCAGATTGCTCTTCATGCCCATCATGGCATTGGCACCCAGCGCCTCGATGCGGGCCTGCTCAACCGATTCGAATACGGCGCGGGCATTCTTGCCCTGCGGCTGATAGCGGTTATGAACCTTTTCGTTGTGATTGGCGATGCGCAGTGCAAAGGCATCCGACAGCCCGCGCACGATGGCGACTTCGGAGGCTTTGAGATCGTTGCCGATCTGCGGCAGCTTGACGCGATTGCCGGACAGCTGCGGCTGCTCGTTGCCGAACACCACGGTCAATTCAGGGTCTTCGGCAATGGTCTTCATGGCGACGGCGAGAACGCGCTTGAAGACGTTCGATGGCGACTCCTTGTCAGCGGCCACCGTCGGTCACTCAGGCGATCGCGACGTGGGCGGAGGATTCGGGCAGTTCCTCGCCGAAGCAGCGCTGGTAGAATTCGGCGACGATCGAGCGTTCGAGCTCGTCGCATTTGTTGAGGAAGGTCAAGCGGAAGGCAAAGCCGATATCGCCAAAGATTTCGGCATTCTGCGCCCAGGTGAGCACGGTGCGCGGACTCATGACGGTCGAGAGATCGCCCTGCATGAAGGCGTTGCGGGTCAAGTCGGCGACGCGCACCATGTTGGAAATGATCTTGCGGCCCTTGTCGTTGTCATAGGTTTTCGATTTGGCCAGAACGATGCCGGTTTCCTGGGCATGCGGCAGGTAATTCAGCGCGGTCACGATCGACCAGCGGTCCATCTGCGCCTGATTGATCTGCTGGGTGCCGTGATAGAGGCCGGTCGTATCACCAAGGCCGATGGTGTTGGCGGTCGAGAACAGGCGGAAGGCCGGGTGCGGGCGGATGACCTTCGACTGGTCCAAGAGCGTCAGCTTGCCGGAGGATTCGAGAATGCGCTGGATGACGAACATCACGTCGGGGCGGCCGGCATCGTACTCGTCGAACACCAGCGCCACATTGTGCTGATAGGCCCAGGGCAGGATGCCTTCGCGGAATTCGGTGATCTGCTTGCCATCCTTCAGCACGATGGCATCCTTGCCGATCAGGTCGATGCGGCTGATGTGGCTGTCAAGATTGATGCGGATGCAGGGCCAGTTGAGGCGGGCGGCAACTTGCTTGATGTGAGTGGACTTGCCGGTGCCGTGATAGCCGGTCACCATCACCCGGCGATTGTAGGCAAAGCCCGCCAGGATGGCCAGCGTCGTCTCGCGATTGAACAGATAGTCGGGATCCAGATCCGGAACGTGTTCCGAGGTGCTGGAATAGGCGGGGACTTCGAGGTTGGTATCGAAGCCGAAGAGCTGCTGCGCCGACGCCTTGGTGTCGGGCATGCCGTTCGCTTCCGCAGTGGCCTTGGCAATCATGTCATGGATTCTTCATGTTCCGGGGTGCGGGCGGCTTTTAGACGTTCAGGCCATGCAGGGCAAGGCTTGGCCGGCGCTTAGCAGAAGCCACTTGAACGCAGGTGATCATAGGCCTGGATCACCGCTTTCAGCGTATCTTCATTGGCCCGGCTGCCGCCATTGGCATCGGGGTGGAGCCGCTTCACCAAAGTCTTATACTGGGTTTTCACCTGGTCCGCCGTGGCTGTGTCGTCGAGGCCCAGCGTTTGCAACGCTCTCAACTCGGTGGAGCGCAGCAGGCGGCCCGAGGTGTGGCGACCGGGCTGCTTTTCCGCCGTGGCATTGAGGCCGAAGGGATCGGAGCGCATCTGGGCGGCTTTGCGCCTGACGCTGGAGGCGGTGGCCTGGGCATTCTGCCCGAGTTTCCAGGTGGGACGATGGCCCAAGCGGGATTCCTTCTGGAAATCCACCATCTCGTCGTCCTTCATGCCGGCGAAATAATTGTAGGTCTTGTTGTATTCCTGCACGTGCTCGGTGCAATAATTGAAGAACTTGCCTTCGTTGCCGCGGCCCATCGGCGCCTTGTGGCGGCCGGGGCGCGGGCAGTCGGGCCAATCGCACTGGGCAATGGCGTCGGCCGCCTTTTTCTCGGCGCCGGGCTTTTTCACGCGGATCTTGTCGAAGTATTTTGAATCGAGTTTCATCGGGCGCAGTTATGGTGGTAGAGCAGCGCGCAAGCAAGCCTTGCCTTGCAAGAGAGACAAGATGACACTCGCAAACACATTGGGGCCGGTCGGCCTAACAATCTCCGCAAAGCTCAGGCAGCATTTCGCGCCGATTTTGCTCGAGGTGATCGACGAGTCGCACCAGCATGCCGGCCATTCCGGGGCGCGGCACGATGGTGAAAGCCATTTCCGTGTGAAAATTGTCTCGGAAGCCTTCCGCGCCAAGTCGCGCGTCGAACAGCATCGCATGGTCAATGCCGCATTGGTAGATGAGCTGCGCGAGCGTGTGCATGCGCTGGCCATTCAGGCGTCAGCGCCGGTTTGAGGCGGAGTTACCCATTTCGGGCTGCGGCGGTGGAAATAGACGGTGTTGGCGAACCAGCGCATCGGCGGTGTGCCGATGATCAGGTTGTAGAGCCAGTTGGGCGGACCGATATCCATGACCGTCCGCAATGCCAGTTTCTTGCCAAAACCCGGTAATTCGTTTTCTAGCACGTGCTCCGGCGGCGGGCCATTGCGCGTCAAGTGATCGGCAATCAGCTGTGCGGCGCGGCGGCCATAGCGGAATGCCAGACGGATGCCGCCTCCGGTCAAGGGCGAGACATGGCCTGCGGCATCGCCGATCAGCAGCACATTGGATGCAGCAAAGGGTACGACAGGCCCGCCGCAGGGGATGAGGCCGGAACGGCGCTCCTTCACGGCCGCGCCAGAAAATCCGAACAGATGCTCGGTATGTGTGAGGAAGGCCTTGAGGCCGGGCTTCACACTGTCGTTGGTGGCAAGCCCTACTTGAAAGAAGCCGGGGGCGGGCGCCACCCAGGCGAGATAGCCGCGCGCCAGCCTGGTATCGAGAAAGCAGTGCAGCAGATCGGGGTCGGCTCTGGGCAAATCGCGGTATTCGATTTCCAGTCCGGTGAGGAAGCGCCGGTTCCGGCCGAGGCCGAAGAGTTTTGCGACCGTCGAGCGCGCGCCATCGGCGCCCACAAGGTAACGCGCCGTAAGATCGAACTGCGGCAGCAAGACGCCGCCCTCGACGTGGGATGCTTGCTCGACCTTCCGTCCACAGATGATTTCAGCACCGGCCTGGCGAGCCTGATCGGCGAACCAGCGGATCAAGCCCGCGGTATCGGTGGTCAGAAAGAAATAATCGCGCGATTGGAGATCGATGTGCTTCAACGATGGCGCATAGAGTCTGACGCCATGAATGGCGCGGGAAAATTGCGGTGGCGTGTCGACCTCGTCGGCGGCCTCCTTCACCAGGATGCCGGTGGTGTGGATGCGGGCGCCCGGTTCGGACTTGGCTTCGATGACGACGGTTTTCAAGCCGCGCAGGGCCGCCGTGCGGGCGCAAATGAGGCCAGCGAATCTGGCGCCGACGATGACCAGATCAACCAAGCGTGGAGCCATCGGCTTCTCGCTTCAGCGGGCTCATGCGGATCGCCGTGATCTGGTGCTTGCGCTTCTTCAAAATCTCGAAACGGAAGCCGTGGAAACTGAAAGCCTGGCCAACCTCGGGTATCATGCGCGCCTCGTGGATCACCAGGCCGGCGATGGTGTTGGCTTCCTCATCCGGAAGCTCCCAGTCGAAGGCGCGGTTCAGGTCGCGGATCGGCAGGCTGCCGTCGACGAGATAAGAGCCATCGGGCTTCGGCCTCGCGCCGGCGGCCACGGCATCGTGCTCGTCCTTGATGTCGCCGACGATCTCCTCAATGATGTCCTCGAGCGTTACCAGGCCTTGCACCTCGCCATATTCATCGACGGCGATGGCAAAGTGACTCTTGCGCCTGAGGAAAGCATTAAGCTGGTCGGGGATGGCGCGGGTATCGGGCACGAACCACGGCGGGGTCAGAATGTCCTCGATATCTATCTTGGCCGCATCGCCGTTGTGTTTCTGCAGGGCCGCGAAGAGGTTCTTGGCATGCAGCACGCCGATGATGTTGTCGGGTGTTTCCTTCCACACCGGAATGCGGGTGTGGCCGCTCTTCAGAACCTTGGCGACGATTTCCTTGGGGTCTTCGTCGCCATCGATCATGTTCATCTTGGTGCGGTGGACCATGATGTCGGAGACTTCGAGGTCCTGCATGGCCAGAATGCCGCCCAGCATGTCGCGGTCGTTCTTGACGACCGATCCCTCCTTGTGGCGAAGGTCGAGGGCTTCGCGCAGTTCCTCGTGAACCGTGGACTGGGTGCCGTTGCCGGTATCCGCCTTCAGCCCAAGCGCCAGGCGGGACAAAAGCTCGAAGAGTTCTGCCGCAGGGCCAACAACGCTGTTGATCACCGCGACGAAACCCGCAAGCACCATGGCCGTGCGTTCGGGATGGGCCCGCGCATAGGCCCTGGGCAGGGATGAGCCGAAAAACAGGAACACGATGAAGCAGGCCGCTGCGCCAACCGCGGTTGCGGCAGGTGCAGTTGGTGCGCTGCTCATGGTGGTTGCCGTGATGGTGCCTGCCATCATAACGATAACCAGACTGGCCAGGCGAAGGCCGGCGCGCAGCCGGTCTTCGCTTGACAAGAGAGCGAGAATTCGAGCGGCGCGCGCCACGCCTTTGCGATCAAATTCGGCGAGTTTGCCGCGCGAAACAACGGCAATTGCGGCAGCAGCGGCCGAGAGTGCAGCAAAAAGAACGAGAGCCAAGACAACCGCCACCAACGGAATAACGTGACCTGAACTCATCGCTGCCGCAAGTCCTCGGTCAGGAAATCGAGCACATCATGGTCGGCCACATCCTTGGCGATGAAGGCCTCGCCGATACCCTTGACCAGAATGAAGGTGAGTTTGCCGCCTTGCGCCTTCTTGTCCTGGCGCATGATATCGAGAAGCGTTGCGGGCGGCGGCAACTGACCCGGTATCTGTGCTGCATGAATGGGCAGGCCGACGCTCTTCAGATGTTTCGCCACGCGCTCGGTGGTCCCGGGCGCACAGAGCTTCAGGCGCTCGGAAAAACGGAAGGCCTGCACCATGCCGATTGCCACGCCCTCGCCATGCAGAAGCCTGCTGGAATAGCCGGTGGCGGATTCGAGCGCATGGCCAAAGGTGTGTCCGAGATTGAGCAGTGCCCGCACCCCGGTTTCGGTCTCGTCCTCCGCGACGATGCGGGCCTTGGCTTCGCAGGAGCGCTTGATGGCATGGATGCGGGCCTGCGGATCGCCGCGCATGATGGTGGGGGCCGCCCCCTCGAGCCACTCGAAAAAGCCCTTGTCACCCAGCAACCCATACTTCGCCACTTCGGCATAGCCTGAAGCGAGCTCGCGTTTCGGCAAGGTGTCGAGCAATGAGATATCGGTGATGACGGCAAGGGGCTGGTGAAAAGCGCCGATCAGGTTCTTGCCATGGCCTGAGTTGACGCCAGTCTTGCCGCCGACCGAGGAATCCACTTGTGACAGCAGCGTCGTCGGAATCTGGATGAAATCGACGCCACGCCGCAGGATCGCCGCCGCGAACCCGGCGAGATCGCCGATGACGCCGCCACCGAAAGCAATGATGCGGTCGCGGCGCTCGATGCCCGCCGCCAGCAGACGGTCGCAGAGTTCCGCCAGGTGGACGAAACTCTTGGTGGCTTCGCCCGGCGGCATGATGATGGCGGTGGAGCGGATGCCATGGGCGGCAAGTGCGCGTTCAAGGGTGGCGAGGTGGGCAGCCGCGACATTCTCATCGGTCACGATGGCGGTCAGCGGCCGCCGCAAGAACGGCGCCACGATGTCGCCGGCGCGGGCCAGCAGGCCCTCGCCGATAGCAATGTCGTAGCTGCGATCGCCCAGCGAAACGGGCACGCGCTCGCGCCGCGCCGTGGTCTCTGTCTCAGTCATTGTCGAGTCTATCCCAGCCATCCCATTGCGCCAGTGCGCGGATCACGTCATTCACCATCTGGCCATGCTGCACGTCGCGGCTTTCAACCGTCACATCCGCCAGCCCATACACAGGATAGCGCTTTTCCATGAGATTGCGCATGACAGCTTGCGGGTCATCGGTTTTCAGGAGCGGGCGGTCCTGGCGCTTCGATACCCGTTTCATCAACAATGGCAGGGAAGCCCTGAGCCAAACGGAAATGCCGCGCTCCTGAATGCGGGCCCGGGTCTCGTCATTCATGTATGCGCCGCCGCCCGTCGCCAGAACCTGAGCGCCGTTACCGATTAAGCGCTGGATGACCCGGCGCTCGCCTTCGCGAAAATAGGCCTCGCCGTGGTCGGCAAAGATCTCGGCGATGGATTTTCCAGCTGCTTCCTCGATTTCGTGATCGGCATCGACGAAGGGAATACCGAGTTTCTCGGCAAGCCGGCGGCCGACGCTGGTCTTGCCAGCTCCCATCAGTCCCACCAGCACGATGGGGTGGTGCCCCAGCTGCTGCCTTACGGCCTCGGCCTCCTTTGCAATCGATCGGCGTGCCATCACTCAAATTCCCGAACTTACAGCGGTTTCTATCGCGCATGGTTGCGCGCCGCAAAGGCTTTCCGAAGCAGGTCTTAACCGCTAGAGTCGGAGATCAAGCGGTGGTGAAATGCCTGATACGGTGAAATTCGTGGTGACTCTGGCGGTGATCGGCGGCCTGATCTATGGCGGCGCCTGGGCGCTGGCGCATTTTCCGCCGGAACAAACCGAAATCGTGAAACCGATGTCCAGTGAAAAACTCCGGCAGAAGTGAGGGGGGCCAGGCCTCCCGCAACTTGGCGCTGATCGAGCGTTTCCTCGAGATGATGGCAGCCGAGCGTGGTGCGTCAGCCAACACGCTCGCCGCCTATCGCCGTGACCTTGAAGCCTATGCCAAAGACATAGCCGACCTCAAGTCAAGCGGCCCCGATAACATCCGGACCCATCTGGAGCACCTTGAGGCATCGGGCATGGCGCGCAGCTCGGCGGCCCGCAAGCTCTCGGCCATCCGGCAGTTGCACCGCTTCCTGCACGGCGACGGGCTGTCAACGGACAATCCGGCAACGGCGATCGAGAGTCCGCGGGCGGCCAGGCCGTTGCCCAAGATCATCACCGAGGCGGACGTCGCACAGCTCATTGCCACTGCGCGTTTGCAAGTGAAGAAGGCTGATGGAAAGAAGTTGCTCAAGGCCTGGCGCCTGCTCTGCCTCATTGAAATGCTCTATGCCACGGGGCTCAGAGTGTCGGAACTCGCCGGCCTCACGGTGCAGGCGGTGAAGGCAGAACGCGATTTCATCCTGGTCAAGGGCAAGGGCGGCAGAGAGCGCCTGGTGCCGATCTCATCGGGCGCGCGCCATGCCATCGATGACTATCTCCGCGTCCTCGCCAAGGCACCAGGCGGCGCTTCCAAGTGGCTGTTCCCGTCTTTCGGCGCTGACGGCCACCTGACGCGCCAGCATTGCGCGCTGGAACTCAAAAGCCTGGCGCGCCTGGCCGGGCTTGATGCCGCCAAGATTTCACCGCATGTGCTGCGCCACGGCTTTGCCAGCCATCTGCTGGAAGGCGGCGCCGATCTCCGCGCGGTGCAGCAGATGCTGGGGCACGCGGATATCTCGACAACGCAGATCTACACCCACGTGCAGAGCGAGCGCCTGCGCGAGGTTGTGGAGTGCCATCACCCGCTGGCGCCCAAGAAAAGTTGACTTTCCGGGCGCCGACCGCCAGTTTCCGGCCAAGCACAGTGACTTGAGGCCAAATGCCGACATATCTCGATTTTGAAGCGCCGATCGCCGAGTTGGAAGGCAAGATTGCCGAATTGCGGACCCTGGCCCAGGGCGACAAGACGGTGTCGATTTCTGACGAGGTGAAGGCCTTGGAAAAAAAGGCGGCGAAGCTCCTGTCCGATCTCTATCTCAATCTCGATCCCTGGCAGAAGGCGCTGGTGGCGCGGCATCCGGAGCGGCCGCATGCGGTTGACTATATCGAGACATTGATCAGCGAATTCACGCCGATGGCCGGGGACCGCAAGTTCGCCGAGGATTTTGCAGTAATCGGCGGGCTGGGGCGTTTCCGTGGACAGCCCGTCATGGTGCTGGGTCAGGAGAAGGGCAGCGACACCACTTCGCGCATCAAGCGCAATTTCGGCATGGCAAGGCCGGAGGGTTATCGCAAGGCCGTACGCCTCATGGAAATGGCCGACCGCTTTGGCCTGCCGTTGATCTGCTTCGTTGATACCGCAGGCGCCTATCCCGGCATTGATGCCGAGGAACGAGGGCAAGCGGAAGCCATCGCGCGCTCGACCGATTGCTGCCTGTCGTTGGGGGTGCCGACGGTATCGGTCATCATCGGCGAGGGCGGTTCGGGCGGGGCCATTGCCATTGCCACAACGAACGTGGTGCTGATGCTGGAACACGCCATTTACAGTGTCATCTCACCCGAGGGTGCGGCATCGATCCTGTGGCGCGATGCGGCGCGTGCCAAGGATGCGGCGGCGGCAATGAAAATCACCGCCCAGGATTTGAAGAGGCTCGGCATCATCGACGAGATCGTGCCGGAACCCAAGGGCGGCGCGCATCGCGGGCGCGATGATGCCATTGCCGTCACGGGCGGGGCCATTGCCCGGTCACTTAAAGCCTATGACGGTGTTTCGGGAGAGGTCTTGCGCACCCAGCGGCGTGAGAAATTCCTGTCGATCGGCCGCGGGCTTTGAGCCCGGAACCTGATTACGGACCGTTAACGATATCGAAATATCCCTGAACGCGGGAATAGAGCGAAGCAACGCCGGAGCTGGTGTTGGTGAGAACCGGCAACAGGGCAATGCCGAGAATTGAGGCGATGAGCGCGTATTCAATGGCCGTCACGCCCCTTTCCTCCTGCAGGAACGCTTGAATCTGTTGCAAAAAGTGGCTCACGGGGTGTCGCTCCATGGGGGCCAGGGTTTTGGCCGCTACATGAATCAAGATAAGCATGCCCGGTTCAAACGGGGCATTAATCGCACTGTTAAAATTGGAGCAATCGCACCCGGCGGTACTTCACTACAACCCCGCGAAATATCCTCCAACGCTCGAAAATTTTGCAAGCATGCCGGATGCGACATAAAGAAAACTTGGAATGAGAGCGAGGAACATTGCCGCGGCAATGATGACATACTCGACGGCTACGGCGCCGCTTTCACAACCGAGAAAGCCGCCGGCCAGCCTGGAAAAATCTTTGCGCTTCATCTTCCCTCGCAGACATAATACACGACGCGCAATCAGAGGTAGATCATACATTCTAACATTTCGTTCACGGAAACTTGCCGTTCCGCTTCAAATTACGCCTTTGTAGTTCCCGCGAAGCAAACCTAGATGTAGCCGACACGAATGGGGAAATGCGCATGATGATGTTAAATCGGAGAGCCTTGCTGGGCGGACTTGCGGGTTCCGCCCTCGTACCATTGCTGACGGGTGCCGCCGGGTCATCGGAAACTGTGCGGCAATTGACCGTGTCGAAACGCATCCTTGAGGTCAAGGGCCGCGCCGCCAGCGTTTGCGGTCTCACCGGCCAGAACGGCAAGCCTGGTCTCGAGTTGCTTCTCGAAGAGCAATTCCGGGTCGCGCTGCGCAATGATACCGAGGCTGAGACATTGATCCACTGGCATGGGCTGACGCCGCCCAGCGCTCAGGACGGCGTTCCGATTCTGTCGCAAGCTCCGCTGCAGCCGGGAGAGACCTATCACTACGATTTCCGCAACAGGCGATCCGGTACGCACTGGATGCATTCGCATGTGGGCCTGCAGGAGCAGCAATTGCTGGCGGCACCGCTGATCGTGCGCGAGACCGCCGAAATGCTGTTCGATACCCAGGAGCATGTGGTGCTGCTGCACGACTTCACGTTCCGCGATCCGCAGGAGATATTGGCTGAGCTGACCGGCGGCGGCGGCGCACATGCCGGGCACGCGGCTGACAATTCCATGATGGATCACTCCAAAGGCGCCAGCGGCGGCGGCATGGTGATGGCCGGCATGCTCAACGATGTCGTCTACGACGCTTATCTCGCCAATGATCGCACGCTCGATGATCCGGAGGTCGTGAAAGTCGAGAAGGGCGGCGTCTTGCGTCTGCGCATCATCAATGGCGCGGCGGCCAGCAACATGTGGATCGATCTTGGCGGGCTTGCTGGAGAACTCATCGCGGTCGATGGCAACGCCATCCACCCGGTGACGGCCACGATGTTCCCGCTCGCCATTGCCCAGCGCGCCGATATCCGTTTGCGCATTCCAAAAGAGGGTGGCGCATTCCCCGTCATGTTCCGGCCGGAGGGTGTGAGCGAACGAACCGGCATAATCCTGGCGACGCCAGGAGCCGCCATCGCCCGGCAATTGTCCGAAGGCCAAGTGGCTCCTGCCGTCGATCTTGCGCAGGAAGCGGCTTACCGTGCTGTCACCAAGCTCCGCGAAGAACCCATACACCGCACCGAGGTGGTGATGCTGACCGGCGGCGGGGCGGATTATGTCTGGGGCCTCAATGGCAAGCCGGGCATGCACGAACGGGTTTTCAGCGTGCGCGAAGATGAGCGGATTTCCGTGGTCATGCACAACATGACCGGCATGGCGCATCCGATGCACCTGCACGGGCATTATTTCAAAATAACGGCAATCGGCGATACCGCCATCGACGGCGCATTACGCGATACCGTGTTGGTGCCGCCTGCGCAAACCGTGACCGTTACCTTCGATGCCGACAATCCCGGCACGTGGGCGTTTCATTGCCATCACGTCTACCACATGAATTCCGGCATGATGGGAACGATCGCCTATACCAGTGCCGCTTGAAGGGTTCGCGCTGCCAATTGCCGTCAATTCCGGCGTTCTCAGGTGCAACGCTGGACAAAAGGGCGCCGTGCATGGCGCCCTCTCCAATTGGCATTGTGCGATAAGTCAAGCAAGTTTTCGGCGGCGCGCACCCAATGCGCCGAGGCCCGCCAAGCCACCCAACAGCAGCGGCAGGGCGGCGGGAAGCGGCACAGCGGAGGGGTCAAAGCTGATGTTGCCGTAGGCATAACCGAAACCCGACGCTGCGGTATTGTCAAAGAGGATCGAGCGCAGGGTACCGAAGGCGGCCAGACTCGCGACATCGGTGCCGCCCGTCAACGACAATAGCAATGTTCCGACCACATTTCCGATGCTGTCGAAGCCGGTGATCGTGGCCGAGTCGCCGGGGTCGCCGAAGCCGAAGTCGAACGCCACGTTGCTCACGTCGAAGTCGAACGCGAGAGTCATCGACCCGTTGCATCCTAACGAGCCCAACGGGCAGACGGCGTTGGCGATGAAGTCACCAACGTGAAGCGTAGTCCCTGTGCCTGCGGTGATGGCGGCATCCGGCATTGTCAGCGTCGTGCCATCGTTGGTTGCCGTCGTCAGGTCGAGCACGGTGGTGGCGGCCGTCCCCGCAGTTACCGAAAGAAGAATCGCCGCCGCGGCGAGTGCGTTTCTGATGAACATCTCTAGCTCCTGAATCATGTTGAGTTATTGCCTGCGCCAGCGATGTTGCTCGACGCAAGTTGTGTCGGTGTTTGGCTTCGAGGGCCAGGCTCGCTGTCACGTGCCTGCTTGCGCCATGATCATTTCCGGGTTCGGCGAGAGGGCACCAGCGCTGGTGCCCCCACGACGTTGAACAGACTGAAACATCAGGCCGGCTTGCGGCGGCGGCCGAGGGCGCCCAGGCCCACGAGGCCAGCGGCAAGGAAGCCGAAGGCGGCGGGCAAGGGCACCTCGTTGACGCGCAGCTGGACGGTGGAATCCGGAAATTGGCCGCCGCCGGCGCTGGTGGGCGGAATGAAGTTGGTCAGGATCGATATCGAGTGAAATCCGGCGGACAAGAGGAAGCTCGCCTTGCTATAGCGCGCGTCGGCCCATGCCGTATCGGGATCGATCGTGAAACACAAGGGATCGAAGGGTCCGGTGCAACCGAGCGTGTCCCAACTCGGAACGATCGATGTCAGGCCGATCGAAAGCGCGCTGTCGAAGACCTCGAACAGATCCGAGATCACCGCCCAGTCGCTGACATCGAGGGTGCAGCTGTCCGAACAGGTGAAGTCCCAGGTTGTGGTGAAAAAACTGCCCGGCGGCATGAACTCGTCGGCCTG
>JANPCS010000540.1:0-13597 GCA_031431065.1 Hyphomicrobiales bacterium
TCTTGCTCGCCGGCGCCGGCGACGACACACTCGTGGGCGGGCAAGGCGCGGATACTCTCACTGGCGGCCTGGACAGCGACCGGTTCGTCTACGACTCCATCCTCGATGGCGGCGACCGCATCACCGACTTCACCTCGAACAGCCCGGAAGGCGACGACATCTTCCTGTTCGACGGCGGCGAATTCGGTGGCCTCAATAACGGCGCGCTCAACGCCATCCGGTTTGAAGCGAATGACACTGGCGTGGCGACGCAGAACGCCACCCGCTTTGTCTTCGACACCAACGACGGCGTTCTTACTTTCGACGCCAATGGCGCGGCCAGCGGCGGCGTAACGCTCATCGCCACGCTGCAATCCGGCGCCGTCCTGAGCTTCAACGATATCGCCATCATCTGAAGCAAGTTGGGCTCGGTCACAACTTCCATGACCCTCCGCGAAAACGGAGGGTCAAGCTTCGTTCACCGCATCACGAAGGGATTGGCCAGCGGCTGCTCCGCGGTATTGATCCACACGGTCTTGGGCCGCGTGTAATCATAGATCGCCTGCAGCCCGCTCTCGCGGCCATAACCTGACTCGTTGAAACCGCCGAACTCGGCAATGGGCGAGATCACACGATAGGTGTTGACCCACACGATCCCGGCCCGCAGCTTCTTCGTCACCCGCAGCGCGCGCCCGCCATCGCGTGTAAACACGCCTGCCGCAAGACCATGCTTGCTGTCGTTGGCGAGTGCCACCACCTCGTCTTCCGTCTTGACGCGCAGCACGCTCAACACCGGACCGAATAGCTCCGTATCGACGATGCGCAGCTTCTGGTCATGGCAGGCGATGATGGTCGGTTCATAGAACCAGCCTTGGGCGGGTGACGCCGGGCGCTTGCCGCCGGTCATCAACTCAGCCCCCTGCTCCTGCGCGAAAGCTACTTCCTTTTCGATGCGCGCCAGCTGCCCGGGGGTGGCGAGTGGGCCCATCTGGGTATTCTCCAGCAGCGGATCGCCGATGCGGATCTGTCTGGCGCGATTGACCATCGTTTCGAGAAACGCATCGGCGATCTTCTCATGCAGATAGAGCCTGGAACCCGCCACGCAGCTCTCGCCCGAAGCGCCAAAAATGCCGGCAATCGCGCCGTTCGCCGCACTCTCGAGATCGGCATCTCCGAACACGATGAACGGCGACTTGCCGCAAAGATCGAGCGACACTTCAGCGAAATTCTCCGCCGAATTGCGGATGAACTGCTTGGCCGAAGCGGGACCGCCGGTAAAGCTGATACGCGATACCAGGGGATGCGGGGTCAACACCCGGCCGGAGTGATCTTCGCGCTGATCCCCGTCACCAGTCCTGTGGCATCAACCTATTTCAAGACGTTGCTCTCGCTGATGACACGCAATGCCATCGTCCTTTCGCCCCACCCGCAGGTCAAGGCCTGCTGCGCCGATGCGGCACGCCTATTGGCTGAAGCCGCAAGAGCAGCTGGCGCTCCTGATGGTGCCATCCAGGTGATTGACGCGCCCAGCATCCCTCTGCTCGAAATGCTCATGGCCGACGGACGGGTCGATCCGATCATCGCGACCGGCGAGTCCGCGGTGGTGAAAGCTGGCTTTCACTCGGGTAATCCGGCCTTTGGCGTTGGCCCGGATAACGCGCCAGTGCTGGTCGATGGCACGGCCGACATCAGGCTTGCGGCAAAGCGCATCGTCGCCTCGAAGAGTTTCGACAACTCCACTCTCTGCACCAACGAATCGACCGTGCTGGCTTTCAAGTCCATCGCCGATCGGCTGCTTGACGCCATGAAGGCGGAGAAGGCGCATGTCTGTACGGCGGAGGAAACCGCCCGCCTGCGCAAGCTGCTGTTCGCCGAAACCGGCTTCAACACCGCGATGATCGGCAAGGATGCCAGTTTCATCGCCCGCGAAGCCGGCTTCAAGGCGTCCGGCGCCCGAATTCTTGTTACGCCCGTCGATCTCGTGCAGCCCGAAGAAAAGCTGGTGCGCGAAATGCTCCGTCCGGTGCTGGCCTTCGCTCAAGTGCAGACCATCGGCCAGGCCATATCCTGCGCCCGCTCGATGATGCGGAATTCCGGCAAAGGCCACTCCGCCGCCATCCACTCGAAGAACGAGGCCAATATCATGGCCTTTGCCGCGGCGGTTCCGGCCTTGCGCATCGCCGTCAACACCGGCTGTTCGCCCGGCGCATCGGGTTACGAAACCAACCTCGGGCCCTCGATGACCATAGGCACCGGCTTTGCGGGCGGCTCCTCCATCGGTGACAATCTGACGCCGCACCATTTGCGGCACTATGCGCGCATCGCCTACAACAAGGATGCAGCCGAGGCCTTCGGCAATTTCAACGGGCTTGCGGAGATCGAGCGAATTCTGGCAGGAGTCGAAGGACACCAAGCCTGAGGTTATGCCGGTGAAAGACTTCGATGCACTTCCCCACACGGAGCAACTCGCTATTCTTCTCGATGTCGCGCGCGCTGCCACGGCGCGCTACGACCTTCCCGCGAACACGAATGTCCAGATGCTCAATCTCTCGGAGAACGCCACCTACAAGGTCGAGGCATCCGATGGCCGCCGCTGGGCCTTGCGCATTCATCGCGACGGCTATCATTCGCGCACAGCGATTGCCTCCGAGCTCGCCTGGCTGATGGATCTGCGCCAGACCGGTGTGGTGACGACGCCTGTTCCGGTGAAGGGGCGTGACGGCGAGATCATTCAGGATGTCGATCACCCGCGATTGCCGCGTCCGCGCCATGTCGTGCTGTCGCAATGGGAAACGGGTGCCGAGCCCGGTATCGGCGAGGATCTCTCGGGGCCTTTCGAGATGCTGGGGGAAGTGACGGCGCGCATGCATATTCATGCGCGCCAGTGGCGGCGCCCGCCGTGGTTCACGCGCCTCACCTGGGATTTCAATACGGCGCTCGGCGAAGACAAGCCGCATTGGGGCCGCTGGCGTGACGGCGTTGGCATGGATGCGGCGAAGACAAAGTTGTTTAGCCAAACCGTCGATCTGATCGGCAAGCGCCTCAAGGCCTATGGCAAGGGGCCAGAGCGTTTCGGCCTGATCCATTGCGATCTCCGTCTTGCCAATCTTCTCATCGATGGTGGAAGCGTCAAGGCGATCGATTTCGACGACTGCGGCTTCGGCTGGTACATGTATGACGCGGCAACGCCGGTCTCCTTCTACGAGCACGAGCCTCAGGTGCCGGACCTGATCGAGTCCTGGAAAAAGGGTTTCCGCAAGGTACTCGATCTCCCCAAGGCGGATGAGGATGAAATCCCCACCTTCATCATGCTCAGGCGAATTCTGCTGGTGGCCTGGATTGCCTCGCATATCGAGGCAGAATTCCCCAAGTCGCTCGGCGCGGAATTTACCGAAGGCACCTTGCCATTGTGCGAGGACTACTTGCGGCGCTACGCCTGAGCGAGTGCCTCGAGGCTTTCGGGAACAATCTGGCCGCCATCGACAATAAGTGTCTGCCCGGTGACGTAGCCCGCTTCCTTTGATGCAAAGTAAAGTGCCGCATAGCCGATTTCATCGACGTGGCCGAGGCGGCGCAGCGGCACCGAAGCCGCCATGGTACGCTGATACTCCTCGCCCATGCCGATCAGACCTTCGGTGATGACATTGCCGGGCAGAACTGCATTCACGGTGATGGCGTATTTCGCCAGTTCGATGCAGGCGGTGCGCATGAAACCGAGCTGGCCGGCCTTGGTCGCGCCATAATGCGTCCAGCCCGGAAAGCCGGTCACCGGGCCGGTGATCGACGAGGTCAGCACAATGCGGCCCTGATCGGAATTCTTCAGATAGGGAATGGCCGCCTTGACCGTATGAAACGTGCCCTTGAGGTTGGTATCGTTCACCTCATCCCATTGCTCTGAAGTCATGTCTTCAAGCCTGGCGGGCGGAAAAATTCCGGCATTGGCGCAGACCACATCGAGACCGCCATTCCTGGCGTTCACTTCTTTCATGGCAATTTCCATGCTGGCGAGCGAGGTGACATCGCCGCCGAGGCCAAAGGCACCGTGACCGATTTCCTGCGCCGCGGCCTCCGCCTGATCGGCATGGCGCGTCATGATGGCGACCTTGGCGCCGGCCTGCGCGAAAACCCGCGCGATGCCTTTGCCGATACCTTTAGAGCCACCGGTGACAATAACCGAACGGCCTTTGAGCGATACTGACATTCCAACCTCCTGAAAAACAAAGGGGACAGTCCTTCGACTGTCCCCATCTTGACGAGTCCGGACTAGCCCTCGTTCACCATGTGGCCGATTTTCCTGTAGGCTTCGGGATTGCTCGACTTGAGCATGAAACCCCAAACGAGGCCAATAACGAGAATGGCAAGCGCCACATAGGGAATGCTTTTCGCAAAGCCGTTGGTCCCGCCCAGCGTCGAGAGATTATCGACGAGCGTATAAACCAGGATCAGTTGCACGACGAACGACGCCAAGGGCGCGATGACCGTGGCGAACATGTTGCCCCCGCCGTTCTTCCTGAACCAGTTAAAGATGGCCAGCGAAACGATGGCCTGCAGCACCAGCAGGAGGCCGGTTCCCAACACCGCAAACAGGGTGTAGACGCCAAGCCAGGCCTGTGCAGAGGGATCGCCGAAGCCGTAGGCGAGCCCATAGAGCATCACCCAGACGGCCGCCAGAACCGACTGCACGGCGGACGCCTTGTGCGGACTCTTGTGGTGGTCGTGCGTTTCGGCAACGAACTTCGGCAACACACCGTCGCGGCCCAGCGAGTACATGTAGCGGGCGGCCGTGTTGTGGAAGGCCATGCCGCAGGCAAACGAGCTGGTGAGGATCAGGACGAACATCAACTCATAGGCCCAGACGCCGACGAAACCCTTGATCGGCGTCAGGAAGAAATTGACGCCGTCGGAGTAGGCCTTGGCCACCATGTCGGCCTCGGTCGGATAGGCCGAAACCGCGCACCAGCTGACCAGCACGTAGAACAGACCGAGGCCAATCACCGAAATCATCAGGGATTGCGGAATGATGCGCTTGGGATCGCGCGATTCCTCGGCGTAGTTCGGCGCCATTTCAAATCCGACCCATGACCAGAAGGCCATGAAGACGCCGACAGCGGCAAGACCTAAAGGTATGGAAACCTCGCCGACTTTTTGCTCGGCAACCGGCGTAAAGACGTTGAAGACATTCAACGATTCCGCCGTGAAGTTGGTTCCGCCGGTGGCAAAGACCACCCCGAGCACAAAGATCGTGAGAATGACAACTTCGAGAATGAGCGCGATGCCAAGGAGTTTCGCCGACAGTTTCACGTCACGGTAGGCCAGCAATCCGATGCCGGCGATCATCAGCAGGGCAAGAACCGGCCAGGGGACGTTGATGCCCAGATGCTGGGATATCCAGAGATTGCCGAAGAATGCAAAGAGGCCGGTCAGCGAGGCTTCGAAGATGCTGTAGCAGGCCAGCGAGGCAATGCCGGCCGACATGCCCAGTTCACGGCCCAATCCCTGGCTGATGAAAGAATAGAAGCCACCCACCGACGAAACCCGCGAGGCCATCGCCGCATAACCGATCGAAAACACGGTCAACACGATGGTGGCGAGCAAGAACGCCGCCGGCGTGTGCGAACCGATGCCATAACCGGCAGCAAACGGCACGTTGCCCAGCATTGCCGACATGGGTGCTGCGCCCGTCACCGCCAGGAACAGCACGCCGGCCAGTCCGACCGCCTTGGCATTTAGAAGTTTCACATTTTTCACGGCCGACACGTCAATCGTGCCGGACTGCTGATTCTGAGCCATTTGCCCCTCCGTTGCCTTTTACGTTTCCCCCCAAACGGCCCGTAGCCCCAGTCCCGGGTGCCTTCTCCATCTGGATGATCTCATACTAAGGTCTTATCGTTCATTTTGCCAAGCCAATCATCGCGCTTAGCTCGGCGCTCGTCATGACGTGGCAGTAGATCATGTTGATGATCTCGAGTTCCTTGCTGTGGAGATCGTCAGCCGCAGCGGCGCAGCAATCTTCCAGGACGATCACCTGATAACTCTCATCGGCCAGGCTGCGGACTGTCGATGAGATGCACTGATCGGTGAAAATCCCGCAACAGATGACGGTCTTGATGCCGAGATTATGCAGGATCAGCCGCAAATTCGTGCCGGTCAATGCCGAATCGGTAGTCTTGGTGACGGTGATTTCATCACCTACAGGCTGCAACGCATCCACCAGTTGCGATGGCCAATCGTTCTTGGGCAGCAGCAGATTGTTCCAGCCCGGCATTTTCTGGGACAGGGAACGGTCGCGCCCGTCCCTGGTGTGGCAGGCGATGCGGGCGAACAGGCATTCGAATCCGTGCCGCCGCGCCAACTCCAACATTCTTGCGCTGATGGGTATGACCGACTTCCGCATGCGTTCATGAAATGGCGTCCACAGATCATATCTCAGTTGCTCATCAGCCGAGAGCGTGGCCCGATCGGCGCGTTCGAGATAGATGTTCTGGATGTCGATGACCAGAAGTGCTGTCTCTCCTGGTATGAGGACCGGATCATCGGGCTCCGGCGCACCAGCATAATAGAGCGAACGATAGGCGGTCTTCCAATTCATGATGTTTTCCTAGAATCGATAGGTGAAGAGCCCGCGCTCCTCATAAGTTTGGGCGGCTTCCTCGATGAAATCCGCCATGCGCGCGGCCTTGTGTTCATCGCGGAATTTCCGGGCGCACTCGAGTAACTGCTGCTTTGACGTGGCACGCCCCGGCCGCAGCAACTCATAAGCCGCCATGATGACGTCCTGCGGCACATCAACGAGTTCGGCGGCCCGCTCGAAGTTGAGTGCCAGGGTTGGCCGACCGGCGTCACGGGCAATTTCGGCCTGAGCATTGAGAGCTTGCGGTGTGATGCGGAGGTCTTCCATCGTCACGTCACCCGACAGCACGGCGCCGAGTGTGATGGCGGCGAGCGGTTTTCCGCGCTGTCCGATCACCGCTTCGGGTTGCGTCTCGGCAAGGGGATAGTCGGCCTTGGTGTGTGTCAAGTTCTTGCCTCCGTCAGCTTCACGTCGATGTGCTCGGGGGCAGCGCCCTCCTCGATCATTCCGGTCTCAATCGCATAGATCATCGCGGTGCGGGCGTGGTGGCGCGAGCCCATCGCCTCGCCGCGCTGCGGCACCACGACAGGTTCCGGCATCTCGCCCAAGGCATAAGCCGCGGCATTGGCGCCCAATCCGCGGTAATGTTCAAGCCTGGTGATTGGCGCATTGGAAAAGAGTTCGAGATTGTTGTGCGGCAGCCTGCCGCGCTGATGGATGACGGCAGTGCCCTTCGCCTGGATGCCAATACCAATGCCCGAACCTGAAAGCTGGGCCGCCGAAAGACCCAGAAAGGAGGTATCAGCCGTATGCCGGAATCGAACCACGCGAGGATTGAGGCCGCGCTTGGATATCGCCGCCATCATCACGCCGAGCACCGCCGAGAGCGCATGGCCCGCCGTTGTCTGGTAGAGTTTCAAGCCGAAGGCCGGGCTGATACCGATCACCACATCTTTCGCATCATTGGACTGAGCGGCCAGCCCCAGGGTCTTGTAACGGATGCGCCGCGACTCGTCCTTCTCGTGCATCGCCTCGGAGCGCAGCACTTCCTTCTGATCGAGCACATCGCGGATGGCATTGATTTCGAGGCGCCGGCCTTCGGTGACGCGATAGCCAGACCCCGGACCAAGATAATCATTAGGATCGTTGACGGCGCTGATGACCTTGCCATTGCGGATCATCGCCGAGGTCTGCAGATAGTCGCCCGACACCCTGAGCTTCACGACATTCAACAGGTTTTCAGCCTCTTGCCCGAAGCCACGGCGGCTGAGCGCCGTGATCACGTCGATCACCGTGATACCCTTGGCCTTGATGGCTTCGCTGATCAGCGCCACGTCGCGCGGCATGTAACTGCGGGTGTCATCCGAGCCAGACGCCACCGTAACGCTGGCCTTCATGTCCTCGGTCGGCAGCGCCAGCCCAAGCTCCTCGAAAACCGCCGAGACGGCATCGACTGCCCGCCGCCTGAGCTCAAGCGCGCGGCCTTCCGGCAGCGGCGTCAATCCGCCGTCAGCTTCAAAGTCACGCTGCAGCACCAGAAAGTCTTCCAGCTCTTCGCCATTGAGCAGTGACGGATTGAAGGAATTATCGTATTTGAGAATGGAGCCGAAGCCCGAGCAGATCAAATCCGAGCCGGCCACCAAGTAAGGCATGATCTTGGCACCGGCACGGATTTCGGACTCGGTCGAACGCGCATCGTTGCCCGAGGCGCATTCGAGATCGAGCCACACCGCAATCAGGTTCTCGGCCATCAACTCACGCACCCCGCCCGGCATCGTGGCGGTCAGTGGAGCGCCATCGATGCCGCCGTTCTGCGTCCCCTGCACCCCCATGCCGCGCTGCAGGCAGAGGCAGCGGGCTTCGAGATAGAGCAGCGACTTCGATTCATGAAAGCCCATCAGAAGTTCGGAGCCGGCGCCTGACGTGCAGCGCATCTTGATGCCGCGCGAGGCGTAGGCGGCGGCGAGAAAGGCCTTGGACCACGGCGTGTCGTCGCCATCGATGAAAGTCTTCTCCGTGCCATAGACGGAAACCGTTTCGGCATAAGACGTGAAGCCTGCCATGCCGATGCGAAGCTCTTCGGCTTCCTCGCTCGAACATTGGAACAGAGTGCCCCAGCGGCCGACTGCGCCGCCTATCGCGCAGGCCAGCGCATTCGACCAGGCATTGCGCGACACCCGCATGGTAGTCTCGATCTCGTCGAAGCCGAAGGCGACGGCGGTTGCCGCGTCGGCAGCAAGCTGCAGCGGATCATCCTTGGCATTGGTCACATGCGCCTGGTTGCCCGGTGTCTTTCTGGCCCGCATCTTGGAATAGGCAAAAGCGATTTCCAGCGCATTGAGCTGCGCCACGACTTGCGCCAGCTTGGCAGGCGTCATGCCATGGGCCAGGCGCACCAGCGCCTCGCGCGGCACATTCATGTCGACGAGCATGCGGGCCACTTGCTCTGCATCCATGGCCATCGCTTCGGGCGCCATCGCCACATCGATATGATGGCGCGCGATGAAGCGGTCGATCATGTCGAAGTCGTGCTCTAGAACGCCATCGAGCGAAATCACCCGGCCGGCCTTGATGCCGATGCCGGGTTTCGGATCGGCCGGACTGGAAAAGGCCGAGAAACCGTTCGCCGGGTCTTCGGCTGCAAACTTGTCGAGCCGCAGCGGCCGCTCGTCCCAGTCGGCGTAACGCTTCCAGCGGTTAGGCGTTGTCATGGCACGAACTCCATACTCGGGCGTCACAGGCTACTGGACTGGTGTGCCGGTTACAAATGTTCTTGGAAGCCGGCTTTTCGATGCTGGCATTGCCCAGGCCTCATGGCCGGCAGCCTTCGCTACTTGGCCATTTAAGACCGATCAAACTGTAAAAAGAGAATACTGATACCGAATTTCATTGGTCATGACTCTTCGTGTTGGTCAGCCTGCCCCCTCATTTTCCCTCCCCCTCGTGGGTAGGGGTAGGGGTGGGGGTGCCACGAGTCAAATGTTTCAATGGGTTAGAGAGACAATCTCCGGCGCTGGAGCAGCCCCTCACCCCGCCCTCCCCACGAGGGGGAGGGAGAAGGAAGGGTCAATACTTCCGAAACTTGGTATGAATCGGCAGAGCTCACGCGTTCAATTCTGTCCTGGGGGTTGCGGCATTTGGAATTCATAGGTCTTTACGCCGTGGGCGCTCTGGGCGAGCAGCAGCCGCGTAGTACTTGCCTGTTGCGCGGGGGTTTTCGAACCGACAATGAGGGCGATGGCGCCCTTGCGAATATGTTCCGAAAACGCCGAGCCATCATCGCCGGGGCTGTGGATGTGACTCTTGACGATCTGCCCGGCGCCGAGAACATGCGGCAGCGCCGCGATCAGCGGATTTGATGTGGCGACAATCCGCCGGTCAATCCCGGCACCGGGCCAGTCCACCAGCTTCTCGGTCAATGTGGCAAGCCCTGGCCTCTCGGACTTGGTGGTGCGTGCCAGCCGCTTCACCCGCCCCATTGTCGTTGCCAGCGCCACCAGGCAAAACTGTTCCAGTTTCACCCCGTCCTGCAGCAATGCCAGGACGGTGGCGCTCAAGCTGGCCGGGCGCTCAAACACTGTGACGGCAAGCCTGATTTGTTCACGGCCGTCAACCATATTGCTATCCGTCCGTGTGGCCATCTCCGCATCTCTGGCATCAGTCACATCCGCCATCGGCGAACTCCGCCAACCTTTGAATATCCCTGATGATGACAACGGTGCATTGCTCCAAATCAATCAGGCCACTCCGCCGGAATTTGCTGAAAGTCCGGCTCACCGTCTCGATGGTCAGGCCGAGCAGATCACCAATATCGCTTCTGGTCATCGGCAGGATGATGCGGAGCGGATCGCCGCCATTGCGTTCGAGACGCCGCGACAAATCAACCAGAAAACTCGCGACCCGCTCTCCGGCGCTGCGCCGGTTTAGCGCGCACAGCAGGCGCCGTGCCGCCATCAGTTCGAGCGACACCAGCTCCAACAGTCTCGAGCTGAGCTGCACATCGTTTCGTGCCGATTGATAAAGCGCTGCCACTGGGAAACTGCGCAGGCGCACCAGGGTGAGCGTCTCGGCACTGGTTGCATGTTCCTCAGCCACGCCCAAGCCAATGAGGTCACCGGGATAGGCAAAATCGATGATCTGGCGGCGCCCGTCCGGCATCAGCCGGTAGATCGACAGGCAGCCTTGCTCGACCTTGTAGATCTGTGTGGCACTGTCACCTTCGCGGAAGATGTGTTGGCCGGCCTGCAAGGTGCGGACAGTTCCGGTCATCAGCCGCTGCGAAACGCAGTCGATCTGGGTTGGACGATTGCGAGGCAGCCTGGCGAACGGTTGGGCGCCGGCAAAACTCATCTGGGTGGCGATGGCTGTCATCTAAATTCCCTCTCCTTGAAGTTCCAGTCCAATGGGGAGAATTGAACACGTGGGCGTTCCGCCATGATGGTTGGTTTGTAATTGATTGTGAGATTGTGTAACAAATTGGCCGGCCCGGGATTCAGGACAATATGCCAGACGCTTCCGCCATCGCCCATATCGTCATCGTGGACGACGATCCGGCGGTGCGCGCCACCCTGCGCGATTGCTTTGAGATCGACAACTACCGGGTCAGTGAGGCAAGCGATGGCAACGGGCTATCGGCCTGCCTCGCGGCGGCGCCGACCGATTTGATTACCCTCGATCTCAATCTGGGCGGCGAGAACGGCTTTGACATCGCCCGCGCCGTCAGGGCCAAGAACAACGTACCGATCATCATGATCACCGGCAAGGGCGACGCCATAGACCGCATTGTTGGGCTTGAGCTTGGTGCCGATGACTACATCACCAAACCCTTCCACGTCCGCGAAGTGCTAGCCCGGGTACGCGCCGTGCTGCGCCGTTATGCGGGGCCTGGTAATTCCGCGCCGCCGCCAGACCAGCCGCCCGCTGCCAATAGCTATCGTTTCGACGGTTGGGTTCTCGATGGCAATCGCCGCCAGTTGACCTCGGCCACTGGCGGGTCCCGCGATCTCACCACGGCGGAATACAACCTGCTGATGATGTTCGTCGAACGACCGCACCGCGTCCTGTCGCGTGACAACATCATGGATCTGCTGAAGGGCCATGAATGGTCGCCCTTCGATCGCTCGATCGACTCGCTGATCGTGCGATTGCGCAAAAAGATAGAGGACAGCCCCGGAGCCAACCAGCTGATCAAGACGGTGCGCGGCGTGGGCTACGTATTCACCGCCGATGTCCGAAAATCCTGATCGTCAGCCTCAGCCGTTCAGCGCCTGCCGCAATGCTTCGGCCAATTCCGCCCGGCTGAAGGGCTTGCGCAACAGCGCGACGGCGGGCAGCGGTTCACCCTGGGAACTTGCGACCTCCTCGGGATAACCAGATGTCAGCAGTACCTTTACCTCCGGCGCGTGGGCCAACACCCAGCGCGCCACATCGTAGCCGGAAACCCCGCCCGGCATCACCACATCGCTGAACACCAGTTGGATATCATGTCCCGGTTCCGCCAGGATGGCGATGGCGGCGGAACCGGTTTCGGCCTCGATCACATAGTAACCAAGTCCTTCGATGCGCTCTCTTGCGGTCTCGCGCACCGCTGCGTTGTCTTCCACCAGCAGGATGGTTTCACCGGTAGCCATTGACAGAGCAGCACCGTGCACTTTGCCGGCCGCCTTTGGGGCATCAGGGCTACGCGGCAAATAAATATCGATGGTTGTGCCTCGGCCAACATCGCTGTTGATCTCGATGCTGCCGCCCGATTGCGTGACAAAGCCATAAATGGTGCTGAGACCAAGTCCGGTGCCTTTACCTGTAGGCTTGGTCGTGAAGAATGGCTCGAACACCCGCTGCAGGATTTCCGGCGGCATGCCGGTGCCGGTGTCGCTTACCGACAACCTGATGCGATCGCCGGTTGACGCTCCTCCGGTATCTACGGCCGCCGCCTGATTGGCGGTTTCGATCATCAGCGTGCCGCCATCCGGCATAGCGTCGCGGGCGTTGATGGCGAGATTGAGAATGGCATTCTCGATTTGGCTGGCATCGGCCCGCACTGTCCACAACCGCGCCGCCAGATTGGTGGTGAGTGCGATATGCTCACCCATCGAACGCCGCAGCATCTCGGCCATGCCGGTGATCTGGTCATTGAGATTGATCTCGGTCGGCTCCAGGCGTTTGCGCCTTGCGAAAGTCAGCATGCGTTCGGTCAGACGCGCCCCCATTTCGGCGGCCTCCTGAGCCCGCCGCAGCAGAGCCAGATCCTTCTCGTCATGCAGGCGCATTTCGAGAATTTCCTGGCTGCCGGTAATGACGCTGAGCAGGTTGTTGAAATCATGGGCGATGCCGCCCGCCAGTTGGCCCACGGTCTCCATTCTCTGCGCCCGTGCCAGGTGGTCCTCGGCTTTCTGCAGTGCCTCTTTCGCCGCCTTGCGCTCGCTGAGATCGGTGATGATGCCGGTGAAATGGCGCTGGCTGCTGACCATATACTCACTCACCGCGAGATGAATGGGAAATTCGCTCCCGTCCTTGCGCCGCCCGGTCACCACCCGGCCGATTCCGATGATCTTCTTCTTGCCGCTGGCCAGATAGTTCGTCAGATAGCCATCATGCTCGCCGGCAAATGGTTCGGGCATCAGTATTTTCACATTTTTCCCGATCAGCTCCGCCAGCTCATAGCCAAACAGCGCCGTCGTGGCCGCGTTGGCGCTATCGATGGTGCCAGCTCCATCGATCGATATGATGGCATTGACCGCCGTGGCGAGAATAGCCTCTAGCTTGGCCAACCGGACGGCCGTCGCTTCGCCGTGCTCGGTTGCTTGTGTCATTATGTAACGGCCAGCCTGAACTCTTCCGCCGCCATTGTGACACTGTTTGTTTTCATTGCCCATAGCGGCGCCGATAGCGCTTCACATCAGCAAATGGTGGGCCCGCCAGGACTGGCACCGAAGGCTGTTTTCTAAGGATTAGAGGCAAGTTTGGGGAATGTGCCCCCATTGAAACGATTGCGGTATTTTTGGTGATGCCCAACCCGCACCCGCTCTCCCGGCGGGCCGCATGAGG
>JANPCS010000541.1:0-1527 GCA_031431065.1 Hyphomicrobiales bacterium
CGATTGCGTTCGAACAATGTCACGCGATGGCCGCGTCGGGCCGCGGTCTCCGCCACTTTCAATCCAGCTGGGCCCCCGCCCACCACCACGACATGGCTCTGCTTCCCGATGGGGGCCAGAAGCCGCTCGTTCACTTCGCGCTCACGGCCCGCACCGGGGTTCTGCACGCAGCGTATGGCCTTGCTCTGGTTCACTTGTTCAATGCAGCCGTCGTTGCAGGCGATGCAGCGGCGCACCAGATCGGCGCGGCCGGCCCGCGTCTTCTCGGCTGTCCACGGGTCCGCGATAAGCTGGCGCGCCATGCCGATCAGGTCGCACTCGCCGGCCTGCAGGGCCTCTTCCGCGAGCTGCGGTGAATTCATCCGGCCAAAGCCGACAACTGGCAGCTTGCTGACGGACTTCAGCTCCTTGTTGATCTTCCTGAAGTCTTCTGCGGCAACTGCGGCGGGGGGGATTTCCATCCAGTAACTTGAGAACGAGCCTGCATCGGAGTTGAAATAATCGACCAGCCCGCTCGCCTGGAAATGCTCGGCCATCTGCAGGCCATACTCGCTGTCATAACCGAAGGTGGTGAACTCGTTGACGCACAGCCTCACACCGATGGGAACATCATCACCCACCGCCTTGCGAATGGCCTCGAAGCATTCGATCGACAGCCGCATGCGGTTCTCGAAAGTGCCGCCGTAGCGGTCGGTGCGGCGGTTGAAGAAGGGTGAGCAGAACGACCGCAACAGCCCGTCATGCGCGACCTTCACCTCAATGCCGTCGAAACCCGCCTCGACCAGATTGCGGGCACTCGCACCATGGCCTTCGATCACTGCGCGAATGTCGTCGTCATCAATCGCCTTGGTCGAGAAATGGCTCGACGGCTCGGGCATCTGGGTTGGCGCCCACAGGATGTGCGGCGGATGTTCCAGCGAGGTGTGGCCGGCATGGGTCAGCTGCCCGAAGATCCTGGCGCCATGGGCATGGACCCCTTCAGCGATCTTGCGATGCTGCGGAATGATCTTCGGGTCCCAGCAATCGACGAAGCGTCGCGACATCTTGCCTGTTGGGTGCACGGCCTGGCTTTCGAACACGATGAGCCCCACGCCGCCCCGCGCGCGTTCCTCGTGATAGGCAGCATGGGCGTCTGATGGCGTCCCGTCGGTATCGCCAAGGGCGGTAAAATGCGGCTGGAACACGAAGCGGTTGCGAAGGGCGACCTTGCCGATGGCAAAGGGCGAGAGGAGCAACGGGAATTGCCGCTTGCCAGGATCTCCGAAAGCTGTGTCAGCGGCGCGAAAGAGTGTCTTTGCATCCATGACTAACGTCGCTCTCACTCCAGACAGCAAACTGTGACCAATTGCGTATCTCGCCCGCCACGCCATTGTCAAGGAACGGTCACACCTGCATTTGAGCTGCATCCCGGGCCGAATGGGAAAGCATCCGTGGATCTCGCGGTATCAGGCTCATCTCTGGCGCTGAGTGGTGAGCTGCTGTTCTGGTATGATCCTTCACCGCATCCGTAACGGCATCTCACTGTTG
>JANPCS010000542.1:0-2454 GCA_031431065.1 Hyphomicrobiales bacterium
TATACCATTGGCATGCCAATGGTATATCGGCGCGCCAGATCGGCGATTATTTGGCGCGTCACCACAGTTCGATCAGCCGCGAACTGCTCCGCAACAGCAAAGCCACCAAGCAATATGGTGGCGGTGGCCGGTCCCTTGGCATAGCCCGGCGTTTCATCGAGCAGCGCGCCCATCAGGTCGTAGTAGACGGGTGAACCCGGCTTCACGAATGCGTGAATGGCCGCTCGCGCCTCGCCTCGACGGGCTCTTCGCCGAATTCCCGCGCCAGCTTATGGCCGTCGTAAACCGCCTGGGCGATGATCCCCGGTGCCCTGGCATCGCCGATACGATAGAGCGAGGCAAGCCCTCGACCGTTCAGTGCTTGCCAAAGCTCTTCATCGGGTTCGCGCGAGGTCACTGGAACGAAAGCCCCGCAGGCAAGCTGCCGTTCCCGGCCCGAATAAACACAGCGCACCACGGCGGCTCCTGCACTCAAGGCCGCAATGGTGGAGTTGACGGCAATATCGACGCCGCATTCGATCAACCGCGCATGGGCGCGGGCTTGCTCGGCGGTGTATTCGGACCATGCCGAAACCTTGCCCTCGCTGGTGACATAAGTAACGGACTGACCCAACCCCGCCAAATGCTCGGCAATGGCCGAGCCGGCGTAGTAGTGATCGTCATCGAACACCACCACCGGGCCAGTCCCTTGAACGCCCGCCATCACCTCTTCCGGCGACAGCGAGCGGGGATCGTCGAAGCTTGCAATTGGACTTGGGAAGCTTCGCCCACGCCCATCCTTCCGCCACTTGCTGCCGGTGGCCACAACCACGTGCGCAATGCCCAGTTCCATGACATCATCTGAAACCATATGGCTTTCGCGGAAAACCTCGACATTGGCGAGCTTGCCGATCTGATGTTGGCGCCAGTCACGCACCCGCATCCACTCGGCAAAACCCGGCAACCGCGTTTCCCAGCGCAAGCGCCCGCCCAACTCGCGCGCCGCCTCTGCCAGCATTACTTCATGTCCGCGCCGGCCGAGCGACAGGGCGGCTTCAAGTCCGGCGGGCCCTGCACCCACCACCAAAATCTTCTGCCGCTGCCTGGCCACGGCAATGCGCTCGGGGTGCCAGCCGCGCCGCCACTCCTCGCCCATTGTGGGATTTTGCGTGCAGCGAATGGCAACGCCACGGCCGTCGCCGGCATAACAGATGTTGCAGCCAATGCACTCGCGGATGTCGTCTGCGCGGCCATCGCGGATTTTGGCGGGGAGAAACGGATCGGCGATCGATGGCCTCGCCGCACCGATCAAATCGATGATGCCGCGCTTCACTTGTGACAGCATGGTCTCAGGGCTGGTGAAGCGCCCGACACTCACCACCGGCTTTCCCGTCACTTTCCGCACATGCGCGATGCGGGGTTCGAGCGAGGCGTCCTTTACGAAGCGCGACACCCCCATTTCCTGGGAATAGTCGGCAATCGTCACGTTGAAGAGGTCGATCATCGGGGCCAGCGAGGCAAGAAGATCGGAGCGCCGGTTTTCACCACCGCCATCCTCGTCATCAACCTCGATGCGCAGCGCCACGGCGCAGCGGTCTCCCACCGCGTCTCGCGTCCCGGCGATCAACTCGCGCATCAGCCGCGTGCGGTTATCGAAACTGCCGCCATAATCATCCGCACGCCGATTAACGCTGCCATCAAGAAATTGCCCGAGCAGATAGGTGTGCGCCGCATAGACATAGACGATGTCATAGCCAGCCTCCTTCGCCCGCAACGCTGCTTGGGCATGCCAGCGCCGGAGGTTGCGGATATCGTCCAAGTCCATCCGGGCGCTTTGCCACGGATCGCTGGCCACCGGCAGGCTCTGGGGCCCCAGTGCCGTCTCGCGCGATTGCAAGTTGGATGAGCGGATGCCGCCATGCCAGAGTTCGACGCCAGCCAAGGCACCGTGTGCGTGCACCGCCTCCACCATGGCCGTCATGTTGGCGGTGTCGCCATCATCCCACAGCGAGGCGAATGGCGCCGGAAGATCGTCAGACGACGGATGAATGGAGCAGTATTCGGTGTTGACCACGCCCCAGCCGCCTTCCGCCTTGATGCCGCGCAGGGCAGCGAGTGTTTGAGGAAGTTGATAGCCCATGCCGGTGCAATGCGGCACCTGATAGAAGCGGTTGGGCGCCGTGACGGGTCCGATCCGCACCGGCTCAAACAGGATATCGAAACGCGGATCGCGCGGCATTGAAAGTCTCCCTTTGCGCCGGGGAGGCTAGCAAGCCGCGTGACGGGGTGGCAATGCTACGCGACGATGATCACCTGGCCGGTGATCGCCCCATCCACACTCTTGGCGTAGGCCAGCCCGACGCGGGTTGAGGAGACCGGCTCGTGGCCGGGGAAGAAGCCATCATATTTCTGCACCGACTCTTCGAGCAGCCCGGGGCTCACCACGTTGATGCGGATACCACGCGGCATTTCGAT
>JANPCS010000543.1:0-4399 GCA_031431065.1 Hyphomicrobiales bacterium
GGTCAGCAAGATGCTCTCGGCGGGCCGCCGTATGAATGGCAGGAACGGGCGCAAACCGGGTCTAAAGCGTCCTAGGATATCATCAAAAATCAAGAGAATCATCAAAAGTAAGCGTTTCTCATGGACAATCAACATTTTTCATGGCAAACTGCCTCGGTCACAGAAATTCAAAGCGAATCACCGGTATTCATGGACAAGGCACCACCAAAGCCATTTTCAGGAAACGTCATCGTTTTTCACGAACGGCGGCTTCCCGTTGAGGCCAAGCCAGTCGGCTATGCAGCCTTGATTGATGCCTACGGACTTGCGGTGCCGCTTCCGCTTCGGCTCTTCGCCATCGGATCACGTCACAAGATCGTCGAGCAGGATGGCTGGCGCATCCTTACACCGCGCCACGAGCCTCCAGCCAATCTCGAAGGGCATCTGACATTCGCGCTGAAATATGAAGGGATCGATCTGGCGGTCCTGAAGCGCCTCTTCCAGACACTCGATCCATCCACCATCGCGGAACTGGTCAGGGCCAAGCCGACCGGCGCCTACGCTCGCCGCGTCTGGTTCCTCTATGAATGGCTCATAGGCGAGCAACTCGATCTGCCTGCCCTTGATCGCGGAACATATGTTCCAGTCGTCGATCCGGAGATCCAATGGGCAGGCGACGGTGCAAACGCATCGCGCCAAAGGGTCAGAAACAATCTTCCGGGAACGCCAGCCTTTTGTCCCATGGTGTTTCGAACTGAAACCTTGGAACGATATGCCAGCATAAACCTGGGCGAAAAGGCGCGAGCGATAGCAGCTGCCGTTCCCGCCGACCTGCTTGCACGGACCGCTGCGTTTCTGCTCCTGAAGGATTCCAAAGCGAGCTATGTCATCGAAGGCGAGAACCCGCCACAAGATCGCATTCAGCGCTGGGGCCGGGCTATCGGCGAAGCAGGCCGAAGGCCGCTTGATCTTGCCGAGCTCCTGCGCCTGCAACGTATCGTGATCGGCGACGCCCGCTTCGTGCGCCTCGGATTACGCCTTGAAGGCGGCTTTGTCGGAGAACACGACCGGGACAGCCGGACGCCGCTACCCGACCATATCAGTGCCAGGCACGAAGACCTTACATCGCTCGTAGACGGCTTGATCGCTTTTGACCGCGACGCAGCGCAACAGATCGATCCCGTGATCGCAGCTGCCGTCCTGGCCTTTGGCTTTGTCTATATCCATCCATTCGAGGACGGAAACGGCAGGCTCCACCGCTACCTTATCCATCATGTCCTCGCGATGCGCGGCTTCAATCCGCCGGGCGTCGTGTTTCCAGTCTCGTCGGCCATTCTTGATCGCATCGATGACTACCGCCGCGTCCTAGAAACCTACTCGCAACGGCTTCTGCCGATCGTTAAATGGAAACCGACGCCGGGCGGCAACGTGGAAGTGCTGAACGATACCGGCGATTTCTATCGATACTTCGACGCAACCCCGCACGCTGAATTTCTCTATGCCTGCGTCGCCAAGACCATCGAAGAAGACCTGCCAAACGAAACCGACTACCTGCGTCGCTATGATGTTTTTCGGGTGGGGATCGAGGCAATGATCGATATGCCAGATCAAACCATCGACTTGCTGTTTCGAATGCTACGGCAGAATGGCGGGCGGCTTTCCCAGCGCGCGCGGCAGAATGAATTTGCACAGTTGAATCCTGACGAGGCGAGTCGGGCCGAGCAAATTTACGCCCAAGCCTTCGAACCAGCTCCATAAGCACGCCACCTCATGCGGAGAATAAACCCGCCAATTCCCGCAAATCCTGCGGAGATTGTGGATCGCACCCTTGGCCGGAGGAGCGATTTCGTGTCCGCATTGTGTCCGTCGCCTTCCCGGTTTCGAACGACAGTTCGCGCCTTGTTCCGCCGCCGAATGCGCGTTCTGCTCCGATTGCTCCGGCCCGGAGCATGTCCGGTTCGTATTCCTATCCGGCGCGCGGACGGGTAAAAATACCGAATGACATCAAATTGTTGCGAAAGGTGTTGCGTTTGCGAACAACGACGCATAAAAGCGCGGTTCTCAGTGACGCGGGATGGAGCAGCCCGGTAGCTCGTCAGGCTCATAACCTGAAGGTCGTCAGTTCAAATCTGGCTCCCGCAACCAAAAAAGGCCTGTGATCTCAAGTGGATCACGGGCCTTTTCCTTTTGGAGGGCGGTGCGGTTTGCATTAGCTTTGGAGTATTTCAATGTGCGGCAGTGCCAGGACTTTGACGGCGCTGAAAAGTTTCTTGTGCACCCGTTCCTTTCTCACTGTCGCCGAGACCCGTTGGTAGGCTTCCGCCCTCGATACCGCGGGCCGGGCGATCGACGGCGCAGACGTGGTGGCGCTGTCCCGTCGCGACGGCGCATCGCGAAAGCCGGCGCTGGTCCAACGCTTCCGCCGCTCGAAGACATCCGTATGGGAATGGATGGCGCGTCCAGTCGATGGAGTCGCCGCCACCGCGGCGGATGTGATCATCCCCTCCGCAAGGAATTCGAGCCTTGAGAACGCGCCTGGGGATTGTTCGGCGCCAGCGCTGCCGATAGTGAGGCGAAGGCGTCAAACCGGACGAAGCACCTGGCCGGGCCGGGCGCGCCGCCGAAACACAATTGGGACGCCTTCGCAGGCGCCATCGCCCGGTGCGTGCACGATAACGACATGCCGGTTAGTCAAGGCGAGTTCGTGCGCGATATGATGGATTGGTTCGGGGGCCGGGAGGATTTTCCGCCGCCCGACGAACGCACCGTGCGGCGGAAGGTCTCGGCGATCTGGAGGGAGCTGAATGGCTCTCATCCGTGACATATTCGATTTGCTGTGAAGAAAGCGACCGAGTTGCTCGACGATTTTCGGGCTCGTGTCAACGATGCCGCGAGGGACGAGGAAGAGGGCGAGGCTGCGGGAGGCGGTGCCGGAGGTGATGAGTGGCTTCTTGGTCCAAAGTATCGAGATCAAGGGTCGCTTCACTCGGACTTCTGGTCCGGTACGGCGGCCGATCTTGCCCAACGCGACGCGATCGGCGTCTTCCCGGTTGGCGGCTGGTGGAAAGAGAAACCTTACCTCGAAAAATGGGACACGGAAGCCCGATATGCCTTGATTGTCACGATCAAAGTTCCTGGGGTTGAAGTTGACATCTACACGCCGGTTGAAGCCAAGATCGCGATTGCTGCTGAGATCGGGTGACGCCGGTAAGAAGCGAGCAACTTGTACTCGCTTTGCCTTTTACTTGGCGGCAGACGCCAGAGGAACGAGCCGCGGCTTCGCCCGCGGTATATCACCCACCTGTTCAATCCCGGGGCGCAGGGGATCGTCGAGCAGGTGCGCATAGCGCTGCGTGATCTGGACCTGCGTGTGGCCGAGGAGCCTGCCGACCATCGGCAGCGTCATGCCGCCCGATACGAGCAGCAACGCAAACGTGTGATGAAGATCGTGGATGCGGACGGCGGGCAGTTCGGCCTTCGCCCTTACATCCTCCCCAATAGCCACTTGATGACTTAAAGCGGCTCAGCACCACTACTCTTCGAAACCTGTCGATTCCGCTTTGAACTTGAGCTGCCGAGCATTGTCGCGGACGACGCTCACTTCGCCTTCGGCAAAGCCGTCGGTTGCTTCAGCCTCAATTTCAAGTGTCAGTTTCACTATCGTGCCATGAGTTCGCTGAAGTTCCATCACGACTGCATTGAGAATCGCATCGAACGATTTGACGGGGCGCACCATGTCGAGTTCGACGGAACCATAAAAACGTCGTGGTTTGGCCAAAGCGGCTGGTTCAGTCACAACAGAACCAGAGTCTCCTGACGGAGGAGTCGGTCCATGCGATGGCCGAGGCCCAGGCGTCGGTGGAGTGACGCCTTCTTCCTGCAATTGATTTTGCGCTTCGACTTCTCGCACGATCATGGCAGTCGCTGACGCGAACTCTGGTGGATTCTTCGCCCAGATCAGTTTGGCCAGTTATCGCGTTAAGTTGAATGATATCAACGAGAGTTTCGTGGAGTTCTTGTGGCCATTCAGTTGCAATGGTCTCTTGCATCTCAATTTCGATAACGACTGGTTCGCCGATCTTTGGATCGGTACGCGTCGCGCAGAGATGAACGTCGTATTCCATAAAGCCCGTTCCGCACTGGCCCCAGCGCCGCGTGAGGGCAATCCGAATGGCTTCCAAAATCGCGGTTTTACCGGCGTTGTTTGGACCGAACAGTATGGTAGTCGAGCCGAATTCGATCTCGGCATGAGCTGCTGCCGGTTTCACGGACGGTTGCTTAAGAAACTTCCGCTCTCCTTTCGAATTCAATAGGGCTTAAGTATCCGATTGTCGAATGTCTGCGCTTGGGGTTGTAGAAGCGCTCAATGAAGTCGAAGACATCGGCACGGGCCTGGTCGCGTGAGCGGTAGACTTTGCGG
>JANPCS010000544.1:0-14746 GCA_031431065.1 Hyphomicrobiales bacterium
CATCCTCGGCCACTTCGATCCCATTCCCTTCTGGTATCCGCCGTTCGAGGGCGAGATGGTGAGTGGCAGGGATTTTCCGATGCACGCGCTGACCCAGCGCCCGATGGCGATGTATCATTCCTGGGGTTCGCAGAACTCCTGGCTCAGGCAAATCCTCGGCCGCAACTGGCTCTACATGGCACGCGAGATGGCGGCCAAGCTTGGCATCGCCGATGGCGACTGGGTTAACGTCACCTCGCACCATGGCAAGATCAAGGGCCAGGCCAAGCTGATGGATGGCGTCAATCCCGAGACGGTGTGGACCTGGAATGCCATCGGCAAGCGCTCCGGCGCCTGGAACCTTGCTCCGGGTGCGGATGAATCGAAGAAGGGCTTCCTGCTCAATCATCTGATATCCGAGTTACTGCCGGAACGCGAAGGCGGCTACCGCTATTCCAACAGCGACCCGGTGACGGGGCAGGCCGCGTGGTATGATTTGCGGGTGCGGGTGGAGAAGGCGGCGGATCAGAGTGAGATGAGCGAGCCGCAATTCCCGGCGCTGAAGAAAATCAGGAGAGCGAAATGATTTCCCGTTTCACCCTTCTCCCCTTGAGGGGAGAAGGTGCCCGCAGGGCGGATGAGGGCCGGGCTGCAAAGCAGCACGGTGCCGCCCGAGGCGAGACCGCCTTGGTTGCGCAAGGCAGCCCTCATCCGGCCTTCGGCCACCTTCTCCCAAACATGGTTTGGGAGAAGGGTGTTGGAGCGTTCGCATGACGTCTCTCCCGCCACACTCCGCGAAGAAGCTCGGCCTCGTCATCGATCTCGATACCTGCGTCGGCTGCCAGGCCTGCGCCACGTCGTGCAAGGAGTGGAACGCGCAAGGCTATTCCGCACCCTTGAACGATACCAATCCCTACAGTGCCGAGCCCTCTGGCGTGTGGCTCAACCGAATTCACGGGTACGAAGTGAAGGAAGAAGGCCAGGCGCAGTCGCGCATCGTCAATTTCCCGCGCTCCTGCCTGCACTGCGAGGAGCCGGCCTGCGTCACCGTGTGCCCGACCGGTGCCTCATACAAGCGCGCCGAGGATGGCATCGTGCTGGTGAACCCCGAGACCTGCATCGGGTGCAAGCTGTGTTCCTGGGCTTGTCCCTATGGCGCGCGTGAATATGACCAGGCCGACGGCGTGATGAAGAAATGCACGCTGTGCGTGGACCGCATCTACAACGAGAACTTCGAGCCTGAGGACCGCCAGCCGGCTTGCGTCAAGGCCTGTCCGACGGGTGCCCGTCACTTCGGCGATCTGGGCGACGCCAATTCCAAGGTCTCGCAACTCGTGGCGGAGCGCGGCGGCTACGACTTGCTGCCGGAGTTGGGCTACAAGCCGGTCAACAAGTATCTGCCGCCGCGCGCCAGACGCGATGCGATGACCACCAAGGCGGAGGCCTTGCCGAAGCCCGATGGTTCGGCCTTCGACCGGCTGTTCGTCTGGGCCGACAAGCTGCTCTCGGCCAGGAACGCCCAATCCCACGCCACCGACATCGACAATTCCGGCAAGCTTGAAGGCTGAACATGCATCCCGCCTATTCGGTCATCGTCTTCACCACAGCATCGGGTGCGGGCTATGGATTATTGGCCTTGCTGGGCCTCGCCGGATTCAATCATGGCCAGGCTTCGAGTGTGGCGTTCGCGCTCGTGTGCTTGGTGGTGGCGCTGGGGTTGATCACCATCGGGCTCCTGTCGTCGACGTTGCATCTCGGTCATCCCGAACGCGCCTGGCGGGCGCTTTCGCAATGGCGCTCGTCGTGGCTGTCGCGTGAAGGCGTTGCGGCGGTTGCAACCTATGTGCCGGCCTTGGTTTTTGGCCTTGCCTGGTCGGGCCTCGTCGATGCGCCGGGATGGATCGCACCATTGGGAATCGCGACAAGCGCGATGGCGCTGGTGACCATCTTCACAACCGCAATGATCTATGCCTCGCTTAAAACTATCCGCGCCTGGAATCAAAAGCTGACAGCGCCGGTTTATCTGGTGCTGGGATTGGCTACCGGTTCCTGCCTGCTGGCGGCGATTTCGGCCTCGTTTGATCGCTTTCAGATTTTCCAGGTCATTCTCACCGTGATTCTTCTGGCGCTGTCTTGCGTGCTCAAGGTTATCTATTGGCGCACCATCGATACCGCCCCTCGCAACCACACCATGGAAGCCGCCACCGGCCTTGGCCGCATCGGCAAGGTGAGCCAGTGGGACGTGCCGCATACGTCGGAAAATTACATTCAGAAGGAAATGGGCTTTGCGGTGGCCCGCAAGCACGCAGAGAAGCTCCGCATGATGGTGCTGGTGTTGCTCGTTCTCGCCGTGCTGGCGATGTTGATTTCGATTGCGCTGTCATATGTGGCCATCCTCGCGGCGCTGCTGGCGCTGGCCGCAGCGATCGTCGAACGCTGGCTGTTTTTTGCCGAAGCCCAGCATGTGGTGACGCTGTTCTATGGCGCCGAATCCGCCTGAGTGCCGGCTCGAAAACAATGCTTTGAAACTGTGGGCAATGTGTTGAACGTAGCCATCGTATGAAAGTGGCAGATGAAACGGAACTTGATACTAATAATTGCGTTGGTGCTGATCGCAGCCTTTTGGGCGCTGACCTTCCCGCTCACCAAGATCGCTGTGCTGGGCGGCTACCGGAATTTCGGAATCATTTTTTGGAGTTCCGCCATAAGTGTGGCCGTTCTGGGTGTGCTCGTCCAAATGCGCGGACTAAGCCTGCCGTTTCACTCTGCAGCACTGGTCCGATATTTCTTTGTCGCGCTGTTCGGGACGGTGTTGCCGAGTGCGGCAACCTATACCGCTGCCGAGCACCTGCCCGCAGGCGTGATAGCCGTCTGCATGCCCATGGTACCGCTTCTCGCACTTCCGCTTGCCATCAGTTTTGGCCTGGACAGCGCAACGCCGCGCAGGCTGTTTGGTCTCTTACTTGGTGTAGCGGGTGTCCTGATGATCACGCTGCCAGATGCCAGTCTTCCCGATTCCAGCCAGGCAGTCTACGTTCTCCTCGTTCTTTTGGCGGTGCTCTGCTACGCTATTGAAGGCGTGGGTCTGGGACATCTCGGGCGCGCTGGCCTTGATTCCGTGCAACTGTTTCTTGGTGCTTCCATCCTTTCCGTCATTGTGACACTGCCGATTGCCATGGCGACCGGCACATTCATCATTCCCGTTTGGCCATTCGGCATAGCCGAACTCGCTGTCCTGTTGTCGGGTCTGGCAAACACCGTAGCTTATGTAGGCTATGTCTGGATGGTGGGACGTGGCGGGGCGGTATTTGCCACTCAAGTGGCTTACCTCGTGACAGGGTTTGGTGTGCTCTGGTCCATGGCCTTGTTGGGCGAGAGCTATTCGATTTGGATATGGGGCGCCTTCATCGTCATCATAGCCGGGCTGTTCCTCACGCAACCGAAGCCCAAGCCAACACCGGCGGAGACTGCCTGATGCTTAGTCCCGGTGTCCGCTGGTTCGACGATTGGTTTGCGATCGAGGAGGTGGCGCCGGGCGTCATCGCCATCGGCGAGCCGCGCTTTCACCAGATCAACTGGAACTACCTGATCCTGGGCTCCCGCCGCGCCCTGCTGTTGGACACCGGGCCGGGGGTGCGCGATATTTCAAAAATCGTCCGTGCACTGACGGCGTTGCCGGTGACGGCATTGCCATCCCACATGCATTACGATCACACCGGTGGCTTGGCGAAGTTCCGCAACATCGCCATGGCGGATTTGGCCTTGCTGCGCGCGTTCGACAAGGACGGCTGGTTTAACCCCAGCGACGATATCTATCTCGGCTTTCTTGAAGGCATGGTGTGGACGCCGGTGAAGGTGAGCCAGTGGCTGCCCATCGGCACCAAGATCGATCTCGGCGGCCGGGTGCTTGAACTGTTGCACACGCCGGGTCATTCGCCGGACTCGGTGTCGCTGTGGGACGAGGCCGCCAACATCCTTTTCACCGCCGACTTCATCTACCCCGGTTCGCTCTATGTCCAGATCCCCGGCGCCGACCTCAAGGCCTATCTTGAAACAGCGGAAACCCTGCTGCCAAGGTTGCGGAACGACACGGCGATACTCTGCGCCCACGGCCAGCCGGACGAGAACGGCGAACATCGCGCGCCCCGCTTAGGCCGCACCGATGCCGCCGATCTGGCGGCGAGCCTGGCCAAGCTGCGGGAGAGCAACCACCGCCCTTCACAATGGCCGGTGAACGGGCAAATGTCGCTTCTGCTGTGGGAACCGGCGTTTGCCTCTTGGCAAGGCCCCTGAAAATCATATAAAGACTTCTTTATATTGTCTCGCGAGGTTTCCATGGCTCACCCCAGTTTTACCGAAGCATTGGCCACCCGCCCGTGGCTGTTGGCCGATGGCGCCACCGGCACCAATTATTTCCAGATGGGGCTCGAATCCGGCGATGCGCCTGAAATGTGGAATTTCGAGCATCCGGACCGCGTGCGTTCGCTGCATCGCCGCTTCATCGAGGCCGGGGCCGACATTGTGCTGACCAACACCTTTGGCGGCAACCGCCACCGCCTGAAGCTGCACAATGCCCAAGGCCGGGTACGTGAAATCAACATTGCCGCAGCTCACAATGCCCGCGCCGAAGCTGACGCCGTTGACCGCGCCGTCTATGTCGGTGGCTCGATCGGCCCCACCGGCGAAATCATGGAACCGGTTGGCAGCATGAGCCACGAGGACGCGGTCAAGGCCTTCACCGAACAGGCGGCGGCCTTGAAGGAAGGCGGCGTCGATGTGCTGTGGATCGAAACCATGTCGTCGGAAGAAGAACTGAAGGCGGCGGTCGAGGGGGCGGCCACCACTGGCTTGCCAATTGTCACCACCATGAGTTTCGACACCAACGGCCGCACCATGTTTGGCATCACGCCCAAGGCGTTTGGCGCCTTGACTGCCACGTTGGCAACCCAACCCGTGGCGATTGGCGCCAATTGCGGTGTTGGTGCTTCCGAACTCGTCGCCACCGTGCTCGGTATTTCCGAAGCGCGGCCCGATGCCGCCGTGGTGGCCAAGGGTAATTGCGGCATCCCGCAATATCAGGACGGCCACATCCACTATACCGGCACACCGGAACTGATGGCGGAATATGCCCGCATCGCCTACGACGCCGGCGCCAGGATCATCGGTGGCTGCTGCGGCACAAGCCCCGAGCACCTCGCCGCCATGCGGAAATCGCTGGAAGGTTACACGCGCGGCACGAGGCCGACAGTTGCGCTGATCGAACAGCGCCTAGGCCCGGTCTCGCAACTGGCCAAGGGTGTTGACACCGCCGCAGCCGGTGCCGCCGCGCGCGGGGTTCGCCGGAGAGGGTGATTCTCCTCGTGGCGGAGGCGCAGGTTTGATTGGCCTTAAACGAAGGCGTCCGTATCCACCCGCCGCCCCAGCATGAAACAATCGGAGACGAGTTGCAAAGGCGCGCCATCGACGTGGCTCTGGCCGGATTTCAGGAGTTGGGCAAAATGCGCATAGATGCCTTCGTATTCCTGTGATGGTTCAGCAACCGATAGTTTGCCGTTGACTCGAAGCTCGGTGCCGCCCTTTTGCAGTTCGAGGCCGAGGCCGTCGGCAGTTTCAATCGCAATGTCCCAGCTCTGTTCGCCGGTCTGACGCCAGTCGAGATCGGCGGAAAGCTCGGCCGCCGCGCCCCATGACGGCTTGAAGCGGATTTGCGCGGCAATCGGGGTAGATTTGTTTGCAGGCGTCTCCAGCACGCAGGACTGAACGAAGATCGGCCGCGGCATGATCTTGGTGACGATCGAGAAGGCGTTGATGCCGGGATCGAAGACGCCGAAACCGCCGGGCTCCCAGATCCACTCCTGGCCCGGGTGCCAGTGGCGCACATCTTCCTTCCAGTTGACAAGTAACTTGGTGACAATACGTGTGGATAGCAGGCGTTTGGCTTCATCGACGGCTGCGTTGTATTGCGAATGCCAGGTCGAAAACAGGATACGCCTGGTCTTCGCCGCGTGTTCGGTGATGGCATCAAGCTCGCCCACTGTCGGGAATGGCGGCTTCTCCATCAGCACATGAAGGCCCGCATCGAGTGCGTCCCGCGCAATATCGAAGCGCGGTTCGGGCGGCATGCAGAGCGACACCGCATCAAGTTTCACGCCGCTGGCGAACAGAGCCGCAGGCGTCGTGAAAGCCGGAATTTCATTGTAGCCGCCGCGCGAGGAGACGACGGCGGCGAGTTCGAAATCGCTGTTCCTGGCGACGCATGGCAAGTGCTGGTCCTGCGCGATCTTGCCGAGGCCGATGATGGCGAGCTTGAATGCCATGGCTTATCCGTTCTTTATTTGGCGGGTGAGCGAGGAGAGCAAGGTATCGACCTCAGCCTCGGTGTTGTAATGCGCAAGGCCGATGCGCAGCACGCCGCCCTTGTCGAGAAGGCCCATGCGGCCGACTGGCTCGATCGCATAGTTGTGGCCTGACCAGACGAAGATGTTGTCGGCGGCAAAACGCTTGGCGAGAGCTTCGGGTTGATGACCATCGAGGGTGAAGGACACAGTGGGCACGCGCCGGTGCATGGCATTGTCCGACGTGATGCCCCGGACGGTGAGGCCCTTGAAGGTCTTGAGCCCGGCGAGCAGCTTGAGTGTCAGCTTCTGCTCGTAAGCCGCCATGGCGCCCCAGGCCGAGGCGATGCGCTTGGCCCGCGTATCGCCATTGCCGAAAGCTTCGAGATATTCGATAGCGCCCAGGGTACCCGCCATGCCCTCATGGCTGAGCGTTCCAGTCTCGAACTTGTGCGGCAGATCATCGCCAGCGGGTCGCACCTTGTAGCCGAAAGTCTCCTGCAACAATGCCTCGCGGCCCCACAACACGCCTTGATGCGGACCAAACCATTTGTAAGCGGATGACACGAGGATATCGGCGCCGAGATCCTGCACATCGATGGCGTAATGCGGCGCGTACTGAACCGCATCGACATAGACGATGGCCCCGGCGGCCTTGGCCTCGGCGGCGAAATGCTTGACGTCATTCACCGTGCCGGTACAGTTCGACGCAAGGCCGAGCGCCACCAGCCTGGTCTTCTCCGAGAGGACCTTGCGCAGTGAATCCTCCGGGAACTCATAAGTCTCCGGATCGAAATCCATCCAGCGCACCTTGAGGCTTAAGTCTTCCGCCAGCAGCAGCCAGGGCGCCACATTGGCATCATGGTCCATGCGCGACAGCACGATTTCGTCGCCCGCCTTGAACTTTCGCCCAAGGCAGCGCGACATGTGGAAGGTCAGGCTCGTCATGTTCTGGCCGAAGACGATCTCGCGGGCCGAGGCGGCGTTGTAAAAATCCGCGCACGCCTGATGCGCCTGATCGACCAGATTGCCAGCCTCGACCGTCGTGGTGAAATAGCCGCCGAGATTGGCGTTCTTGGTGGTGAGGCACTCGACCGTCCGGTCGATCACCTGCTGCGGCACCTGGGTTCCCGCCGGGTTGTCGAAATAGACGCGCGGGCGGCCGGAGTCGGTTGATTCCAAGGCCGGAAACTGGTGGCGGGACGCGATGACGTCAAATGCTGGGGGCATGAGGGATATTCCCGTTGAAGCGCGGTGGAGACCACCCATAGCCGCCCTTTCCGCTTGCCTCAACCGTCGCTTTCCGGCAAGTGGAGGTCGCCCCGTGGCAGGGCCTCTGCCAATGGCTGGGCTACTGTAAATCTTTAGATTTTCCGGTCCGGAGACCCCCCCGATGAGCGATGACGGCGAACTTGATCTGAACTCCCTCAACGACGAGGAATTGACTCAGCAGGTCCATGACGATCTTTATGACGGACTGAAGGAAGAGGTCGAAACGGCGGTGCACATCCTGCTCGGCCGTGGCTGGGCGCCCTACAAGGTGCTGACCCTGGCTCTCGTCGAAGGCATGCGCATTGTCGGCGTCGATTTCCGCGACGGTATTCTGTTTGTGCCGGAAGTGCTCTTGGCCGCCAACTCGATGAAGGCCGGCATGTTCATCCTGCGCCCGCTGCTGATCGCTACCGGCGCGCCGCGCCAGGGCAAGATGGTGATCGGCACGGTGAAGGGCGACATTCACGACATCGGCAAGAACCTCGTCGGCATGATGATGGAAGGGGCCGGCTTCGAGGTCATCGATCTCGGCATCAACAATCCGGTCGACAAGTATCTGGCGGCGATCGAAGAGCACAAGCCCGACATTCTCGGCATGTCGGCGCTGCTGACCACGACCATGCCCTACATGAAGGTGGTCATCGACACAATGAAGGAAAAAGGCATCCGCGACGATTACATCGTGTTGGTTGGTGGAGCGCCTTTGAATGAGGAATTCGCCAAGGCGGTGGGTGCCGATGCCTACTGCCGTGATGCCGCGGTGGCGGTCGAAACTGCCAAGAGCTACATGGCAAGGAAGCACAATCAGTTGGCGGCGTCATAAGCCGGGCCTTTTTCTCAGCCACGCTTCGGATCCCAGTCTTCGCCGGGCTTGTCGCCGAACAACGACGCAATCCGCCGCGCGAACGCCCACATGACCGCCGCCAATGAAAGCGTGAGCGCAGCGGCGAATAGGTGGACGCCTTGCCAAGGCCAGACGACAGCATTTGCGATCAGCACGATGACAGCGAGGCCTTGTAGAGAAAATGAGAATTTCACTCCAAGTGATTTCGGCTCCGACGAGGCCGTCCGCCGCAGGCGGATGACATTTACTGCGACGAAACCGAGGAGAATGGCGGCGAGGCCACTTGAAAGTGCCCAGTGCGCCTCAGAGGGCAATTCGAAAAGTGATATCAAAGGCGGCAGTATTGCCGACAGCGATTGTGCAAAACCAAACGAGATGAAGGAGGTGATCAAATAAATGTCAAAATTGGACAGTTTGCCGCCCATGGTCTGGCGCAAGAACATCACCAGCGCCGTCACCGCCGTAAATGTCATGGCAATCAGCGACAGGTTGAAAAGATAGATCGATCCAGGTTCTTCCATTCGTCTCTCCGAAGCGCCAGGTCCAGCACAAGATCATTGGTTGCACACGTCGTAACCTATTCAGCCACTGGTTCGCGCGAAAGGCAAGACGTCTGGAAGCTTCACGCCGCGCGGACGCCCAACCCTTCCACCTGGCGGAATTCGGCGGCATTGAAGGTCAAGACGTCCCAGCCCAGACTCATGGCGGTCGCCGCGATGATCAAGTCGTGGGCGCCGATCATTTTTCCCTGTTGGCGTTGCCGGGCGCGAAGGCGCGCGTGCTGGAGCGCGGCGCTAATGTTGAACTCGAAAACCGGCAGCGCGAGCGCGAACTGTTCGATGAAGTCGCGCCGCTCCGAAGCACGTTTCGTGCTATTGGCCAAATGCACACCCTCGTAGAGTTCCGAAACGGTAATGGTGCAGAGCCCGATCTCCTCACCGATAGGGAGAAAGCCCGCCAGATCGGTCCGCGCCTCGCGTTCCGCTTTCACGAATACGCTCGTATCGACTATAATTCCCATTTGTAGGGTGCAGCGGGAGCGCTGGCCCGGATGTCTGCCAGGTCTTTCTCAAACTGCGCCGCATCCTCCGGGTCGAGCCGCTGGCGCGTCTTCCACAACTCGCGGAATTCGCCCACCGTCATGCGCTTGCGCCGCACCGGTTCGATCCGCGCCACCACTTCGCCGCCTCGCGTGACCTCAAAGCTTTCGCCCCGGTACTGAGCACGGTTCAGCAAGTCGGAAAAATTGCGCGATGCTTCGGTCGCTGAGATTCTTGTCATGATACTCTCCGAAAATCATATTATCAGATAATCAGATTGACTGCAACACCGCCATTTGCCGTATCCATTCGGCAACACGGCAGAATAGGTTGCGCGGGCGCGGCGCGGCCTGTCAATGTTTGCCACACAATGGACCACGCATGACCCTCGTCAACCTGACACCCTCCGATGAATTCGAATTCAAGCCGGGCAAGGGCGATGTGCTGCTGCTGGCCTGCGGTGCTCTGGCGCGCGAAATCGTCGACCTGATCGAGCGCAACCGCTGGACGGCGTTCGACCTGCAATGCCTGCCCGCCAAATGGCACAACACGCCGGACAAGATCGTGCCGGCACTCCGCGAGAAAATCCGCGCCGCGAAGGCCCACTACAAATCGATCTTCGTGCTCTACGGCGATTGCGGCACCGGCGGGCTGCTCGATGCTCTGCTCGAGGCCGAGGGCGTCGAGCGCATCGATGGCCCGCATTGCTATGCCTTCTTCTCCGGCAATCCGGCATTCGCCGCCCATGCCGATGGCGACGTCACCTCGTTCTTCCTGACCGACTATCTCGCCCGGCATTTCGACAAGCTGATCTGGGCCGGACTGGGGATGGACCGCCATCCGGAATTGCTGCCGCTGTATTTCGGCAACTACACCAGGATCGTTTTCCTGGCCCAGACGCGCGATGAGGACCTGGCCAAGAAAGCCATGGCGGCGGCGGCGAAACTGGGCCTCGCCTATGAATACCGCTTCACCGGCTATGGCGAGTTGGAGAGCGACCTCAGGACTCGCGCCGAATGACTTACCAGCGGTCCAGCCGGTAGGTTCCGCCGGCGATTTCGTAATAGTCACCGGCACTCTCGCAGAAGATATGCCCCTCGAGCGGAGCGCCGGTTGGGCCATCGATGGAGCCTGCGGTGATCGAGATCGTATCGCTGCCGTCGCGCTTCCAGAACAGTGGCGAACCGCACTCGCCGCAGAAGCCGCGGCCCGCCTCGGCGCTGGCGCGATACCACTTGAGGCCGCGGGTCTCGGTGAACTTGAAATCGGCGTCCGCCGCAGCGGTCGCCGACATGTAGGTGCCGGTCTGCTTGCGGCACTGGGTGCAGTGGCAGGCGATCACCGGGCGCAATTGTCCGTGTACCTCGTATTTGACTGCACCACACAGGCAGGAGCCGGTTTTCATAACTTGAAGGCCTTCGTCAGTGCGGCGATATGCTCAGGCCCAATGCCGCAGCAGCCGCCGAAGATCGACGCGCCCTGTGCTTGCCAGGCTTGCGACTTCGCCACAAGGTCGGCTGGGGCGATGATATCGACGAATTTCCAGTCCGGCATTGCGAAATAACCGCTCTCGGGGTAAGTACCAAGTGGGCCGTCCCAGTGCTTGCGGACGATTTGCAATGCTTCGCCGGTATCGTTGGGTGACGTGTGCATGACGCACATGACGGCCGGTTTCAATGCTGCCAGCCGCTTCACCATATCCTCGAACGGCCAATCGTCGCGTCCCCAGCCTTGTAGCTTCCCGTCCTTGCCGCGCTCCGACGAAAGACCGGCCCAAACGGGCAAGCCCGTGGCCAGGGCCGCTTCGGTTGCCCAAACCGCGTAGTCGCCATCGCGCAGCATTTCGAGCATGATTAAATCGGCAGCTGTCTCAACCATGCCCTCGCACTTGCGCTGAAACAACTGACGGGCTTCGGCCTCCGGCCATTCGCGCGTCAGGTTGTTGCGGTCGGACCCGATGACCACTGGGCGCATGGTCGACACCGATCCGGCGACGGCAACGGGTTTTCCTTCCGCCGCTTGTTTGGCGATTGCGACAGCGGCGCGGTCGATCGTCAGCATGTCTTCGTCGCGGCGGAGCGCGTTGAACATCAAGGGACTGGTGGCGAAGGTATTGGCGATGATGACGTCGGCTCCGGCTTTAATATAGTCCTCATGCACTTCGCGTACGATATCGGGATGCGTGAGATTGACTTCGGCGCACCACGTGTCGTCATGCATGGGAGCACCCCGGCGTTGAATGTCAGTACCGGTGCCGCCATCGAGGATGATGGTCTCGCCCTTCGCCAGCTTGGCAGCGATGTGATCGTACATTGAGTCTCATGCCTTTTGCCGCGCGGCGAGAAACGCCCGCATGTGGAACTGCGCCTGTGCTGGCGCATAGGCAAAGCCTTGTCCCACGGGACAGGCATGGCGCGCAAGGCAGCCCCGCGACATGCAATCGATCCCTTGCGGCATCCGTACATGATCGGCACAGGCCTCGACATCATAGGTGGCGCCATCAAACGCCGCGACCGGGCAGGCGGTGAGGCAAGGTTTAGCTTCGCATGACTGGCAAGGATGAGCACCCGGGTTTTGCACCGGCAGATCGAAGGCCACCGGAAACAGCAGTGCGGCGCGATAGGCATGCCACAGACCATAGGCCGGGTGAATGTTGAGGCCCAATGGCGAAAAATGCCCGGCTCCGCCGCTCCTGGCCCAGGTGAGGAAAGGATGCGGCGGGTTCACATCGAATGGGTAGACAGCTGTCGCATCGAGATCGCGGGCCAATCTCGAAACTGCCATGCGCGTCCATTCGTCCATCGCATCGCGCGATGGATCGCGCTCACGGGCAAAGCGCCGGAACATGTCGGGCCCGGCATTGCCGATCAGGATGACGAAGGCAGCACCATCTGGCACGCGGTCATCAACGCCCGGTTCAAACCAGCCGAGGGCTGTGAAACTTGCCCGCCGGATGGCGATGAGAACCGGGTGCTCCATCGGCCGCCTTAAGCCCAGCGCGGATCGCCCGGTTCCATCATCGCGCGCGGCAGCTTGATGTCATGGTTCTGGCGGATCACCTGATCGATCTCCCACGGCAGGTAGTCGGGATAATAGGTGGTGAGGATTTCCATCTTGCGGGCGGTGGCGCGTTCGATCAGGTCGGGCTTGCCGGCTTCTGCCCATTCCTTCGGGCTCATGCGGTTGGCGATCTGCGGATAGACATATTCCTTCTGCATCAGGCTCAGCGTTTGCGGATTGCCGAGATAGTGGCCGGGACCATTGATGCAGACATCGGCGATGACATCGAATGACAGCGTGTCATCGTTCACCTCAATGCCCCGCACATTGCGGTTGATCGAGCCCAGCATGTCATTGTCGATGAGCAGGCTCTCCAGGCAGAAACCAAGCAGCGAGGCATGCATGCCGGCCGACTCATACATCAGGTTGATGCCGGTCATCGCCGAGATGCCCGCCGTGACGCCTTTTTCGTAACCAGCCTGCATGTCCGGCATTTTTGAATCGCACATGCCCGCCGCCGAACCGACCGTGAGATTGTAGAAATGCCCCATCTGGGCGCAGGCCGAGGTGATGAGCGCCTGCTCGCCGGAGCCCCCCGACATGGCGCCAGTGCGCAGATCCGACACGAAAGGCCACGGACCCCAGATGGCAATGGCGCCGGGAACGACGCAATTGATATAGACGAGGGCTGCGAGGCATTCGGCCACTGCCTGCACCACGGTTCCCGCCAGTGCGGCGGGCGATGTGGCGCCGGCCTGCGCGGCTGACAGCAGCAGCACCGGCATGCCGCCACGCGCCGCCACTTCAAGGCAGCGGCAGGCATCCTCGGCGAATTTCATCGGCGGCACGACAAAGCAGTTGGACTGCGACACGAACGGCCGCTCGCGCCACTTGGCCTCACCGCCGGCGATGTAATGCAGCATCTGCAAGCACTCATCGACATGCGCCGGATCGACCATGCTGGTGCCGACATGCTTCGATGTGCCGGCAAGACAGGCGTACATCGTGTTGATATCGAGATCGTGGCCGGTGATCATGTCGCGCGCCGTGAGCGCTCGCTGGAAGAAATGGATATTGTCGCAATTGTCGACGATGCGCGCCGCATCGTAGAGATCGGCAAGATAGGATTCGCGATAGGTGCGGGTGGCGGGCTCGACGATGTGGACGGCTGCACCTGCCGTGCCGAAATAAACGCGGTTGCCGGAAGGCTCCATGTCGTGCTTCTGATCGCGGCCATGCAGCACGAAGTTCCGTGCACAGCTGCCGAGAATATCCTCGACCAGAGAACGCGGCACGCACAACCGGCCTTGCGCGTTGAGAAAGCAGCCGCGCGCCGTCATCGCTTCGACACATGTTGGAATGGCCTGGGCGAGACCAACGGTTTCAAGTAACTTCAGCGAAGTCTCGTGAATGCGCTGCATGTCATGATCGGTCAGCGGCTTGTATTGCCCGCCCACCATGCCCGGCCTGACGGCGGCCTCTGCCATGGGGATCGGGCGCGAACGCAGCGCCTTGCGGGCTTCACGGCCACCCCGGCGGCGCGACAGGTCTTCAACGGCACTCATTATGAGATCTCCTGATATCTCAGCATTATCGGGTTATTTGGCCGGCGGATTCAACGGCCTATCTTGCGCCGCGGAGGTGAGCCGTTTTCACCACCAGATTGCGCCTCTGACTTCTGTTCCTTACGCAGGCCACCACATCACCGGAACCGGGCACTTGCGTCCCGCTCAAGAGGTGTTTGGGTGAGTCACGTCAAAGGCCAGGCCATGGCATTCGGCGAGCACGCGGTCGACGTCGTGAACGGGCTTGCGGAGGGAGCCCGGCGGGCGGCCGAGCCGCAAGGGCGAGGCGAATTTGGATTGCGCCTGTTGCTTTTGCCTTGACCGCCAGCGCGCCAGCCGCCTGGCCTGACCGGCGAGATCGGCGAGCGCCGACTGCAAAGCCTGGAGCCTGCGGTACAGGCCTTGGGCGCCGACAAGGCCATCGAGTTCCGTCAGCGGCGTGGGCGCGGGTGACGGGTCAGTTCGGAACAGGGGAATGCGCGGATCGCCGCCGAAGCCAAAAGCATGGATGCGCGGTTCAAGCCGGGGGCCGAAATCGGCGGCTTGGCGGGTGGCGAAGCGCCGGCGCGGATCGGTGAGGCGGAAGGACATCCGGCTCCGGGTATTGCGCGGCAGAGCCAGTCCTTGCGGCATGGGGCGATGCGGCGGAGGCTTCGCCACCAGCCCCCGCGCGGCGATCACGATCAGCCGCCGCAGTGCCGATTCCGCCGG
>JANPCS010000545.1:0-3373 GCA_031431065.1 Hyphomicrobiales bacterium
CCCGCCTATGACCAGTGCATCAAGGCGTCGCATACCTTCAACCTGCTCGATGCCCGTGGCGTTATCTCGGTGACCGAACGCCAGGCCTATATCCTGCGCGTGCGTGAACTCGCCAAGGGCTGTTGCGAAGCCTGGTCAAAAACCCAAGGAGGAAGAGCCTGATGTCACAACCCCATATCGCCGCCAGGGAACCCGCCGCCGTCGAGGTCGAGGCCGGCAAGGATTATTGGTGGTGCGCCTGCGGCCTGTCGAAAAACCAACCGTTCTGCGACGGCAGCCACAAGGCCGAAGGGGTTTTCAATCCCGTACAATGGACAGCCCCCAAGACCGGCACCCGCTGGTTCTGCGCCTGCAAGCAAACCAAGAACGCCCCCTTCTGCGACGGCACGCACAAGACGCTGTGAAGCGGCCTTCTACCCAACTTCTTTCCCTTCTCTTATTTCCCTTCCCTATTCCCTCTCTTCTCCCTCCCCCTTGTGGGGAGGGCGGGGTGGGGGTCCGCGAGTCCCGCCGCCAACCACCCCCCACCCCAACCCCTCCCCACGAGGGGGAGGGGCTATTCCGGATGCGTCCATTGGGGTGACAACCCCCCTCAGGGCTGCTAATCCCCGGGCCCGTCCGGAGAACCCTGATGCCTGAACTTCTGCTTGAACTTTTTTCCGAAGAAATCCCCGCCCGCATGCAGCAGAAGGCGGCGGACGATTTGCGTTCATTGATCACCTCGGCACTGGTCGAGGTCGGCCTCACCTATGAAGGCGCCCAAAGTCACGGCGGCGCCCGCCGCATTGTCCTCTCGGTCGAAGGCCTCGATGCCAAGGCTGCCGATGTGGCGGAAGAGCGCAAAGGCCCGCGCGTCGATGCGCCGAAGCCAGCCATCGACGGCTTCCTGAAATCCACCGGCCTCGAACTTCACCAGTTGAAAGTGCAGGACGACAAGAAGGGCAAGTTCTATTTGGCCGTCATCCGCCGCCCGGGCCGCGCCGCCACCGATGTCATTGCCGAAGTGGTGCCCGACACCATCCGCAAGTTCCCCTGGCCCAAGTCGATGCGTTGGGGTTCCGGCACCCTGCGCTGGGTGCGCCCGCTGCATTCGATCATCTGCACCTTCGATGGCGAAGTCGTGCCCTTCGAGATCGAGGGCATCACCAGCGGCAACACCACGCGCGGCCACCGCTTCATGGGGGAGCAGTCAATCGAAGTCCGCCGCTTCGAGGACTACGCCCAGAAGCTCCACGCCAACAAGGTTATCGTCGATGCCCACACGCGGATCGAGACGATCCGCGCGGAAGCTCGCAATCTTGCGTTTGCGCAAGGCCTCGAACTGATTGAGGACGAGGCCCTGCTGAAGGAAGCCGCCGGCCTCGTCGAATGGCCGGTTGTGCTGATGGGCAGTTTCGATGAAAGTTACTTGGCCGTTCCGCCCGAAGTCATCATCACCTCGATCAAGAACCATCAGAAGTGTTTCGCGCTAAAAAACGCCAACACCGGCAAGCTCGCCAACCTCTATCTCATGGTGGCCAACCTCGTGGCCAAGGATGGCGGCAAGACCATCATCGCCGGCAACAACAAGGTCATCGCCGCCAGGCTGTCCGATGCCAAGTTCTTCTATGATCAGGACCGCAAGGTCAGCCTCGAAAAATGGGCGGAAAAACTCGACGCCATCACCTTCCACGCCAAGCTCGGCAGCCAAGGCTGGCGTGTGAAGCGAATTGCGCAACTGTCCGGGGAAATCGCGAAGACCATCGGCGCGGATGTGGACAAGACAAAACTCGCCGCGCGCCTTTCGAAGGCCGATCTGGTCACCGGCATGGTCGGCGAGTTCCCCGAATTGCAGGGTCTCATGGGCCGCTACTATGCTCTCGATCAGGGCATCGTCCCCGAGGTGGCCGACGCTATCGGGGATCACTACAAGCCCGTTGGGCCGGGCGACACCTTACCGATATCGAAAGTTGGTCAGGCAGTATCGATAGCAGACAAACTATACACATTGGCTAGGTTCTGGGCAATCAACGAGAAACCTACCGGTTCTAAGGATCCATATGCGCTACGTCGTGCAGCTCTCGGGATTATTAGAATTGTTCTCGACAAGAGTTTACGATTCAACCTGTCCCAACTCGCCTTCTCGGCCAACTTTATCGACATTTATCGTAGTACATACAGTGAAGGTACTAAGCGTCTTTCTGATATTCGGATGCTTCTAGGAGATCACTTCGACGGTGTAATTCCAAAGGAACGATTGAATAGGATCGTGGATGATTTGATGGAAGAGACCGTCAATTCTATAAACACCGGTACGTACCAATACGAACAGACAGCGCAAACCTTAGAAGAAGTCAGGGCAAGTATTGAAGATCTCATTACCTTCTTCGCCGACCGCCTCAAGGTCTACCTGAAAGAGCAGGGCGCCCGTCACGATCTGATCGATGCCGTCTTCGCGCTCGGCAATCAGGATGATCTGCTGATGATCGTCAAGCGCGTCGAGGCCTTGTCGAAATTCCTTGAGACCGAGGATGGCAAGATTCTCCTCGCCGGCGTCAAGCGCGCCTCCAACATTCTCCGCATCGAGGAGAAGAAGGATGGCGTGACCTACAACGGCAACGTCGAACCCGGCAAGCTCATCAAGCCGGAGGAGAAGGCCCTGCATTCGGCGATTACCATCGCCAGCGGCCAGGCCCACATCGCCGTCCAGCACGAGGATTTCGAAGCCGCCATGCGGGCCCTCGCCAAGCTCAGGGCACCGGTCGATGCCTTCCTCGAGAATGTCATGGTGAATGATGTTTCGTTCCGCGAAAACCGCCTGCGCCTCTTAAGCCGCATCCGCGCGGCAACTCAGGAAGTCGCGGATTTTTCCAGGATCGAAGGGTAACTTTCCTTCCCCACGCGTTCCGCGTGGAGAAGGAAAAAGACTCAGATGATGGTGATGTCGTCCCTTAGGTCGAAGATGTTATCGACGCCTAGCAGGATGATGCGTGGCGAGTCGGCACCGGTGCCGGAAAGATCGATGGCGCTGTCGCCGCCCGAGCTTGAACCGAACTGGGTGAGGATCTGGTTGATCGTCTTGCCGGGGAAGAAGTCGCCGTCGAGCAGCAGGGTATCGACGTTATCGGTGAAGTCGGTGATGAAGATTCTTCCAGCGCCCTCGTCGACCTGGAAGTTGTCAACGCCGCCGCCCCCAGTCAGCTCCGCGTCGCCGGCGTTGCCATTGAGGAAATCGACGCCGCCGCCGCCTTTCAGGAAATCCTTGCCGTCGCCGCCGAACAGCACGTCGTTGCCGGCGCCGCCCTGCATCTTGTCGCTGCCGGCCTCGCCCATTTCGGACGCACATAATCGGCATGATAGTTGGTGGCGGTGCCGATGGCCGCGACCTTGGCAT
>JANPCS010000546.1:0-3441 GCA_031431065.1 Hyphomicrobiales bacterium
GGACCATGTCCTTCACGAGCTCCTCCCCCTCGTGGGGAGGGGTTGGGGTGGGGGGTGGTTGCCAGCGGGACTCGTGGACCCCCACCCCTGCCCCTCCCCACAAGGGGGAGGGGAACTGACAGGGAGAAAATCCATGCTAGCAAACCCTCATCGGATCAAACCGCGGCGGCGGCCTTGGCGGCTTTGTCGGCCTCGGCCTTTTCGCGCTCCAGGCGCTTCTTGCCGGGCAGCGCCTTGTGCGGGTTGTTGCGGGGCTCGCGCTTGGCGACACCGGCCTTGTCGAGGAAGCGCAGCACGCGATCGGTGGCTTGCGCGCCCTTCTTCAGCCATTGGGCGGCCTTCTCGGCGTCGAGCTTGACGCGCTCGGCTGAGTCCTTCGGCAGCATCGGGTTGAAGGCCCCGATGACATCGATGAACTTGCCGTCACGCGGCGCGCCCGCATCGGCGATGACGATGTGATAGTAGGGGCGCTTCTTGGTGCCCGCCCGTGAAAGACGCATTTTAACGGCCATGTCTGTTCTCCTTTGTCCGTGTTCTGATTAATTTCATTTCTTCTTGCCCAAACCCGGCAATCCCCTGAAGGGCGCGCCACCCCCTAAGCCCGGCAAACCGCCGAGACCCGGGAGCTTGGCGCCACCGAGTCCGGGCAGACCCGGCATCCGCGGAGCTGAGCCGCCCTTCATCATGTCTTTCAAATCGTCGGGCAGCGCTTCGGGATTGAGATTGGCCAAGTCAGCCTGCATGCGTTGCAGTTCGGCGGCATCGGGCGCACCCTTGCCGCCGCCCATCATCTTGCCGAACATGCCTTTGCCCTGGCCCATCTGCTTCATCATGGCGGCCATTTGAATGTGCATCTTCAGGAGACGGTTGATCTCCTCGACCTTGGTGCCGGAACCCGCCGCGGCGCGCTTCTTGCGCTTGGCATCCATGACCTTCGGGTTGCGGCGCTCATAGGGCGTCAGCGAGCCGATGATCGCCATCTGGCGTTTCAGGACCTTGTTGTCGAGGTCCATGCCGTCCATCTGCTTCTTGATCTTGCCCATGCCAGGCAGCATGTTCATGACGCCGCCCATGCCGCCGAGCTTTTGCAACTGCTTCAGCTGTTCGGCCAGATCGTCGAGGTCGAAGGCGCCTTTGCGCATCCGCTCGGCGATCTTCTTGGCCTTGTCCTGATCGATCTCGAGGGCGGCCCGTTCGACAAGGCTGACAACGTCGCCCATGCCCAGGATGCGACCGGCGATGCGCTCGGGGTGGAAGTCCTCGAGCCCGTCGAGTTTTTCGCCGGTGCCCAGCAGCTTGATGGGCTTGCCGGTCACGGCACGCATCGAGAGTGCCGCACCGCCACGGCCATCGCCGTCGATACGGGTTAGCACAATGCCGGTGATGCCGATCTTCTCGTCGAAGGCGCGGGCCAGATTGACGGCATCCTGACCGGTCAGCGCATCGGCCACCAGAAGGGTTTCGTTGGGCTTGGCAATGTCGCGGACGGCGGCGGCCTCGGCCAGCAATTCCTCATCGATGTGAAGCCTGCCCGCCGTGTCAAGCATGACGACATCATAGCCACCTTTACGAGCCTCCGACATGGCGCGCCGGGCGATCTGCACCGGCGTCTCACCCTTGACGATGGCCAGTGTATCGACCTTCACTTGACCGCCGAGGATCGCCAGCTGTTCCTGCGCGGCGGGCCTGCGGGTGTCGAGCGAGGCCATCAGAACCTTGCGCTTTTCGCGGTCGGTGAGGCGCTTGGCGATCTTGGCGGTGGTGGTGGTCTTGCCGGAGCCCTGGAGGCCCACCATCAGGATGGCGACGGGCGGCGAGGCGCGGAGATTGAGGGATGAACCTTCCGAGCCGCCAAGGGTTTCAACGAGCGCGTCATGGACGATCTTGACGACCATCTGGCCGGGCTTCACCGACTTGACGATCTCAGCACCAATTGCCTTGGCCTTCACTTTATCGGTGAAGGTGCGGACGACTTCGAGCGCGACATCGGCCTCGAGCAGGGCACGCCTGACCTCGCGCAGCGCCTCTTCCACGTCGGATTCAGACAGCGCACCGCGGCCGGTGATCTTGTCCAATATGCCCGACAGGCGCTCGCTTAAACTCTCGAACATCGCTTCCCTTTGCCTCGTTCACCCTTCTCCCGCGCGGTACGCGTGGGAGAAGGTAGCCGAAGGCCGGATGAGGGCCGGTACAAAGTACCGGTCTCGGCTCCGAACTCCGGCACCGTTGCCTCGCCTTCGCGAGCCACCGGCCCTCATCCGTCCGCGCTCTGGCGCGTCCACCTTCTCCCCGCTTTCGCGTGGAGAAGGGTAAAGCCCAAACGCATTTCGCACCCGGGGGCGAAACTCGCTGCCGGATGTTGGCCGCTGAACCTCTTAGGGAATGTAAAACCCCATGTGTGCAGTGGCCGAAAGACGTTCAAGCGTCATGTGATGGCGGGGACATAGGGGAAACGGGAACGGAAGTCAAACTTGGGGTTCAGAGATCGTCCAGCGTCAGGCCGGTCGACTTGGCAATGCGGGTCAGCATCTTCCGGCCGATTTCATCGCCATCATGGTAGGCGAAGATAACATCCGGCCACCCCTCACGGGCTAGCGTACGGTGCGATCCGGATTGACGCTTCTGTTTCCAGCCAATCCGAAGAAGTACCGAGAATACTCGCTTTGCCTTTGTCGCGGGAAACTGCATTGCAATCGAATCTCCGAGATTGAACGAACCTCAGATACCAGAGGCAATACTGTCCATTATTTGCTGCCGAAATCGAATGGGAGAGTCACTTGAAAATGCTATTCAGCAGCAATGACTATCTGCAACCCCATTGGGCCAGATTCGTTATGCTCAATCCTTTCGGCAAGGACGCGCAGAGCCAAGGCTTCCGCTCTTGCAATCGCTTCGGATTTCGTCGAACCATAGGCCATGACACCTGGCAATTCCGGAACTTCCGCAAGCCAACGGCCATCATCTTCTATTTCGGTTTCAAAGGTGATGTTCATGACGGGTTGATAGCACGCCTATGAGATCGTGCCTATCGTAACCTTAAATAACGGCATCCGGTGGGCCGTCGCAATTGGGAGACCGCAGCATGTCCAACCTCGAACGCAACAAGCGCAACGTCATGGCGTTCTACGATCTGATGTTCAATCAGTGCCAACCGCGCCAGGCGATCGAACAGTACGCGGGCGCCACCTATACCCAGCACAATCCCAGCGTGGCCGATGGCAAAGCCGGTTTCATCGCTTACTTCGAGTAGGCGGGGTTGGAGTATCCGGGCAAGCACGTCGAATTCATCCGCGCCATTGCCGAGGGCAACTTGGTGGTCCTCCATTGCAAGCAGGATTGGCCCGGCGACCACACCTGGGCCGGCATCGACATCTTCCGCCTCGACGATGCGGGCAAGATTGTCGAACACTGGGACGTGCTGCAAATCTTGCCAGATAAGGC
>JANPCS010000547.1:0-8688 GCA_031431065.1 Hyphomicrobiales bacterium
GGCATGGCAGGAAAACCGCAACAAACATTACGCAAAAGCCGATTGGCAATTCACAACTGCCGACGCCCGCGTTAAACTCAAAAGACTGTACCCGCAGTTTCTATGACTCGCGGCACTAGGAGAACCGATTTAAGCGCATCAGCGTAGGCGGTGGCTGTGGGGGTCAAGGTGAACATCCGGTCTATGAGTTGGATAAACACTATCCCACCAATCGTGATGAGTCGCATCGGTGAGCGGCGCGGGTGCTTAAGCCGCGGTTTCGGCGAAGTCTTGATTTAGACATAAAAGCGGGCGTTATTTTCCAAGCACTTTGGCTTCGTCCCAAAGCCGGTCCATTTCCAAAAGTGTCGACTCCGCAGGTTTGCGGCCATCCGCTGCGAGACGCTGCTCGATATAGGCAAAGCGCCGCTCGAACTTGGCATTGGTGCCGCGCAGTGCCGCCTCGGGGTCAATCCCCAGGTGCCTGGCGACATTGGCGAGGGCAAAGAGAATGTCGCCGAATTCCTCGGCCTTCTTGTCGTCAGGAGCGGCACGGAATTCGGCCACTTCCTCGGCGATCTTGTCATAGACATTGTCGACCGAGGGCCAGTCGAAACCGGCCTTGGCCGCTTTGGCCTGGAGCTTCAGGGCGCGTGTCAAGCCGGGCAGGGCGGCGGCAACCGAGGAGAGCACGCCCCGCCCAGGTTGACCCTCCTTTTCCTTTGCCTTGTTGTCTTCCCAGAATGTCTTGGCGAGTTTTGCAGACCGTGCCTGCTCGTCGCCGAACACATGCGGATGGCGGCGGATCATCTTGGTGGTCACCGCTGCGATGACGTCATCGAAGGTGAAGCTGCCTTCCTCTTCCGCCATCTGGGCATGATAGACCGCCTGCAGCAACAGATCGCCCAGCTCCTCGCAAAGTTCGGAACGCGAGCCCTTGGCTATGGCATCGGCCACTTCATAGGCTTCCTCGATGGTGTAGGGGGCGATCGTCGCGAAGTTCTGTTCGAGATCCCACGGGCAACCGGTGACGGGAGTCCTGAGCGCCTTCATGATGGCGCGCAGCGTCTCGATCTTGCGGGGGTCCATATCGGCGGGATTGTCGGTCATGGCCAAACGACTAGCCGATTTGCCGGAAACTGGCTACGTATTGCGGCATGAAAGATCTTCTCTATCAAGACCCGGAGCTGGCGCGGTTCTATGACCTCGAGAACGGCTGGAGTGCCGATACGCGCTATTGCCTGGAGCTTGCCGGCGATGGCCAGAGCGTGCTCGACCTCGGCTGCGGCACCGGGTTGCTGGCGGCGGCATTGTCAGACCGATGCGAGGTCTGCGGTGTCGATCCGGCCGCCGCCATGCTGGAGGTGGCGCGGGCTCGGGACGGGGGGTCTGGTGTCACCTGGGTCGAAGCCGACGCGCGGCATGTCAGGCTGGGGCGGCGGTTTGATCTCATCGTGCTCACCGGCCATGCCTTTCAGGTGTTTCTCAGCGATGACGATCAACGCGCCGTGTGCGAGACGATTGCCGCGCATCTGAAGCCCAGTGGCCGGTTTATTTTCGACTCGCGCAATCCGGTGTGTCATGAATGGCTGGAATGGACGCCGGAACTGTCACGTCGGCTCATCGTCGAACCGCAGCTTGGGCGGATCGAAGCGTGGAACGATGCCGCGCATGATGCAGCGACCGGCATCGTCACTTATGGAACGTTCTATCGCGCTGACGACGGCCGGCTGTGGCAGGCGTCATCGCGCATCCGCTTTACATCGAAGGATGCGATTGCGGCGCGGATTTCCGAGGCAGGACTTCGCGCCCAGCAATGGCTTGGCGGCTGGCAAGGAAACATTTTCGCGGCGGGTGCAAACGAAATCATCCCGGTGGGTGGCTTGGCGTGAACCTCGATTTTCAATTGGCGCCTGCCACAACCCGGCAATGAAAAAACACATGGCAAAGTCAGTAGACCAGCCGCGCCTTCGTCGGCCGCGGCATGGCGATCAGACCATCCGGGTAAGGCACATCGCTGTCTTTCGGCCGGAAATTGATCCTGATGACGCCATCGCCAGTCCACGACACACCATCGAAGATAAAAGCCGACCACTTGGCGGTGATCGAGGGCTCTCCTGTATTCTCCCATTCGAAAGCTCCTTTCGGCATGTAGAGAGCGCCGTGGATGTCGATGGTCGATTCCGAGAAGGAATTGTTTGTTTCGACTCGCGCGCCAACGATCGCCAATCCGGCGTAGTCGCCCGTGCGCTGGGCGCTGATCCGGACGGCCGCCTTGCTCCAATTGATGGTGGCCCCTGCGTTCGTCAGGAAGATTGTGACGTCCTGACCCGTGACTTCGGAAGCATCAATTGCAAACTTGCCTCCGGAAATGAAATAAGTGCCGCCAGTCTGGAGGGTGATTTTAGAGCCGCTCTTGATAATCAGTCCGGAGCAGTAGTGACCGGCCGGCAGCGTCATCGTCTGTCCCGAAAGCTGATAGCCGGTCTTCGTGCAGGCGCCGGGCGCTGGTAGCGAGAGGCTGCTAAGTGGATCCTCGAGGAGCCTCGTGCCAAATTCAACCGGCGGTGTGACATTCTGCAGAAAATGATGACCGCCGCCAATGGCGGCGATGAACTTTCCGGTCAGGAAATTCTGTGGCGTATGTGGATCGACGACGTCGAACTCATGATTGGAGTTGCCGTATATGTTACAGTCCGGCGCGATGACTGAGACACTTCCCTTCAATTCAAGCGTGTGTTTGCGGGTAGGATGCATTGCCATCACGCACATAGGCTCGAGCGCCTCGGCGGAAATCGCGGCACTCTTGGACTCGATCTTTACTTGATCGATCTTTAGTACCCTGAGCAGTGAAGTTGGGACCGTCGTGCTTGCAGTTCCGATGAGACGGCCGCTCTTGATTGAGAAAGCGACTTCATAACTCGTCTCCTCTCCGCGGGTGAATCTGTCGAAAAAGGCTTGAGCCGTAAGTATCTGCTTGCTCGGAACAAGCGTTCCGCTCACGCCCGCGAGCACTGCGGCATCAAGGTTCGATTGCAGCGAGCTGCGCTTCATGTGAACTCGTGCATAGTCGACCGCCAATCCAGCGCAGCCAAGGATTACGACGGCGGACAACGAGAAAATGACTGTCGCGTTCCCTGAAGTGTCCAACACGAGCGGCCGGGAATGAGAATGACTTTGCAGCCTTGAGCCCCGGATTGACCCGCTGAGCCGTGTCCATAGCTTCGACAACAAATTCGTCATTGGGCTCTTTCCTTGAACAACATTCAAAAACCGGCTTTTTGCTACAGTGTCAGATTGGCGTTAAAAGTTCGTCTGTACGTTCTACGGAAAGTGGATGTATCCAGCTGATGACTGAGAAAATTCGATAGAGTGGAGTGTGCCATGCACTCGGAGGGACTGCATTAAAGTCATTCGCATAATATATATTATGGAATATTTTATAGTACCCAGAGACGCCAGACAATTATTGTAGATCATGGCTTTATCTCTCTTACGAGAGATTTTACTTCAGTGGTGCCTGCTTCGCCCAGCTCTTCGCCGTACAGACAGCGACGCGATTGCCGTCCTTGTCCCAGTCCTGTTGCTGACAGCCGAACCAGTATGGCGTGGCCGCGGCCCAACTGGTCTCCTTGAACTTGGCTCTCAGCAACATTTGCGCGGGCTTCGAATATGCCTCGTGGCTGCCATGCCAGTTGCAGCCATAACGCGTCGCCTTGACGGCCAGTGCCAGGGCCTCTGGCGCGCCATCATCGCCCTTGCTGGCCTTGCCCCAGGCGATCGCCGCGCGCGTCAGCCTGGCGGGTGCCGACGGCATTTTCGCCAAGGCGGCAATTTCCTTCCAGTTGATAGCCTTGACCATCGGATGCTGCTTCAGCAACTTGTCGCGGTTCTGGCCGATGCTGGCAGCAAGAGCCGGATCGAGGACGTGCTTGAGCTTCTCTTGTTGATAGATGCCGAGCCCGCTGGTGCCCATGGTGCCATCCACCTGGGCGCGTAACGCGCCAAGCTGCCGGTCGGTCTCCAGCGGACACCACCAGTTCTTGTCGTTATGGTTATAAAGATCGATGTCGCTGAAATTGTCAGGCTTCAGGCTCGCCGTGCCCCAGTCGCTGGGAAGCGCTACCAGGGTGTTGTGCCGGGGGCTGCGCAGTATGGTTAACAGCCGGCGGCGTTCGGGTCCGGCTGCCGGATAGTCAGCCGCTACTTTGACGGCAATCGCCGCCATCTCCGGGTTCAAGGCTGCCAGTTGATCTGTCTGCGCCTGCTTGAGCTTGCGGCCCAGCGCATAGTCGCGGGTCCAGGCAGCACGGGCAAACAGCGCGCGGTCAGCGGCACTGAAGTCAGGACTTGCAGCATAGGACCACAGCGATTTCGTGGTCAGGAAGTTCAGCAGGATCTGTGAAGCCGGATCGGAATTGCCCAGCAGCGCCTGCTGCCATGTCGGCTCGTCTTCGGAAATGAGCGTGAGAAGTCCAGAGAAAACGTCCTTGTCTTGCGTGCTCGTCGTCTCCGGGAAAGCTGACAGCATGGCAGGCGTGATAAAACGGTCGCGGAACTTGCGGGCCTCAACGGCATTGCCCTGCCCCACCAGAAATTGCGCCGTGCGATAGACGGTTCCGTTGTAGTAACTACGCGCCGGCTTGAAGGGCACGGCATCGAGTTCCGCATAGGCTTCGTCGAATTTTCCGGCCATGGCGGAGAGGCGGGTGGCGTGGGCGAGCAGGAACCCGGCGGCGGCAGTTGCAGGGTCTTTGCCGCAACTTGCTTCCGCCGCACGCATTGCCGCTTTGGCTTCGGCCCAGAGCGCGGCGCGGGTTGCGTCATCCGGCAGCGCCGCCAATGCCCTCAACATCGACAACGCCGGGCCTTCGATGCCGGAGCCAGAGTGCTGCACAGCAAGCGTCTTGCCGACATAGCTGGTCATGCGCTCTTGCCACTTGGCGCCAACAAGGCTCCAGGGTGCCAGTGTGTAGTTCTGGTTGGCTGATTGGCCGGCCATCATCCACAGCACCATCGGGTGCTTGCGCGACATATCGACAAGCGCCTTCGAGATGGTCGGGTTTTCCGGCAGCTTGCCGTCGAGCCACCAATCGCCATCCTTGGCGCTGACGCCGGCAAAGTCGATGTCATAGAGAGCCGCCGCGTATTCGCGCTTCAGGGCTTCGGACGCGACAATCTTTTCCGCCGGTGTTTCGATGATGGCGACGTTGCGCTCGATGATGCCGGTCCAGCCTGCGGCGGTGTCCTGCTGGTTGGCGATGTAGCCCAACAATGCGCGGGTGATGGAATGGACACTCCGCAGCGACGGATCGGCCAGGATGTCTTCGGCTGCCTGGCGCGCCTTGCCCGGCTGGCGGGCATTGGCCAGCAGGTTGGCAATGTTGTAGCGGGCAGCGGCGCGGTGCGGCGACCTGGATGAGCCGACCTCCCGGAACAGCGGCAAGGCGCGCTCAGGGTTGCGGTAGAAGGCGATCGAGGCCTCCTGATAAGCCCGGTCCATCTTCTGCAGGTTGACGAAGGCTGGTTCAATGTCGAGGGGCGGTGGCAGCGAAACATTGTCGTCGCCGTCGCTCGAGCAGGCATGCATGACCATTTCCTGCGCCAGCAGCCAATGCTTGACGTAAGGATGTTCACGGCCAAGCGAGCCCATGCGCTTATCGAGAACGTCAAGCGGATACCCGATGCGGCAATTGTTTCCGATGTATTGCAAGCCTTCCGCATCGGGTGCCAGCTCCGCCGCCAGCTTCGTCCAGCGCTCCTGCAGAGGCCAGACATCCTCTCCGACACCTGAGCTTTCCTGCATCGGATCGCCCAGACCCTGCAGCACGCGCCATGTGCGGGCGCTGAACGGCTCGGCGGCGTAGCGGTCCACAGCTGCGGCCAGCTTGGCGGGTTCGCATGTTTGCGCCAACACCGGTCCGCAAAGATTTGCAACGGCGAGCAGGCCGATGGCCAGGCGTTTCAGCATGGGGTGTTCTCCCAGTTCGTCAAAGTGTGAGCTCAAGCCCATCATAGGCGGGCTCGACGCCTGCGGGAAGTTCGCGCCGCAAGGTGTCAAAATCGAGATCGATGTGCATGTTGGTGATGACGGCGCGTTTGGGTTTCATGCGGGCGATCCACTGCAGCGTTTCTGCGAGGCTCCAGTGGCTTGGATGCGTGTGACGGCGCAGCGCATCGACGATCCACAGATCGAGGCCGCTGAGTGGCTCAAGGCTTTCGTCCGGCACGCCGTTGAGGTCGGGCGAATAGGCCGTGGCGCCGAAGCGGAAGCCCAGTGCATCGATGTTGCCGTGGTGCACGCGGAATGGCAGGCTTTCGATATCGCCACCGGCGCCGGAGATGGTGACAGGTGTTCCGGCCATAAGCCGATGGAGATCGATGATCGGCGGATAGTCGCCGCCGGGTGCTGTGTAGAAGCAATAAGCGAAACGCGTGGTGAGCATGTGGCCGGTGGGGTCATCGGCCCACACTTGAACGCGGCGGCGCTGATTCAGATAGAAAGCCCGTAGATCGTCGATGCCGTGGGTGTGGTCGGCGTGTTCGTGGGTCATCAACACGGCGTCGATGCTGTCGATGCTGTTGCTCAACATCTGGTCGCGGAGATCGGGCGAGGTATCGACCAATACGCGGGTTTGGCCAGCGGGGCCGGATTTCGCCACCAGCACCGAGCAGCGGCGGCGGCGGTTTTTGGGGTTGGCGGGATCGCACTTGCCCCATTGATTGCCGATGCGCGGGACGCCGCCCGACGAGCCGCAGCCGAGTATCGTCAGCGTGGTGCTCATGCGGCGCGGACGAAGCTGGCTGGCCGTGGCGTCTTGGAAAACAGGCGGAAGAAATTGTCTGTGGTGATGGTGGCCATTTCGGTTGGCGTCACGCCCTTGACAGCCGCCAGAGTCTCCAGCGTCTTCACGACGTATGCAGGCTCATTGGACCTGCCGCGGAACGGCACCGGCGCCAGATAGGGAGAGTCCGTCTCGACCAGCAACCGGTCCATCGGCACTTGCGCCGCCGTTGAGCGGAGGTCTTCCGCCGTCTTGTAAGTCAGGATGCCGGAGAACGAAACGTAGCCACCCATGGCAACGGCGGCATGCGCCAAATCAGGTTTCGAGGTGAAGCAATGGAGCAGAGGCATGAAGGCGCCCCTGGCCATCTCGTCTTCGAGGATTTTGATTGTGTCGGCCTCGGCCTCGCGGCTGTGGATGATGACGGGCAGCCCCGAGATGCGAGCCGCCGCGATGTGGGTGCGGAAGCCCTGGGCCTGGGCGGCGGGCGTGCTGTGGTGGTAGTGATAGTCGAGGCCAACCTCGCCGATGCCGATGACCTTGGGGTGCCGGGCCAGTTCCACAAGCTGTTCGGCGGTGATGTCCAGTTCCTCATGCGCGTTGTGAGGATGGGTTCCTACCGTACAGAAAACATTGGGGTTTTCTTCAGCGATACGGCGCAAATTGTCGAACCTGGTGACGCGCGATGAGATCGACACCACGAGGCCCACTCCAGCCTGTCCGGCACGCGCCAGAACCTCCGGCAAATGCACCTGAAGTGCCTCAAAATCGAGGTGGCAGTGACTGTCGACAATCAGCATGATTCAGGCCCTGGCGGGAGGGGCCTCCCCCTCCTCCACATAGCGCGGGAAGATAGGCGAGGGGGCAGGAAGCGGCGTTCCTGAGACGAGGCGCTTACTTAAGCTGGCAAAGCTCCGCTGATCCTGTGGCACCGCCAGCAGGTCGAGCAGCTTGGCCGCTGAAGCGGGCACATAGGGTTGCGTCAGCGTGCCGACAATGCGCAGGACCTCGGCCGTCACATAGAGAACCGTTTCCATGCGGGCTGGGTCGGTCTTTTTCAGTGCCCAGGGTTCCTGGCCGGCAAAATAGCGGTTGGCATCGGCCACCACTTTCCAGATGGCATCGAGCGCCTTGTTGATGGCGTGATTCTCATGTGCTGCGCGCGCTTCGGCATGTATGGTATTGGCGGCGCTCAGGATTTCCTTGTCAGCTTCGCTCAGTGCGCCGCAGGCCGGAACCTTGGCGGCACAATTCTTGGTGATCATCGACAGCGAGCGCTGGGCGAGATTGCCGAGATCATTGGCGAGATCGGCATTGATGCGGTTGACGATGGCCTCGTGGCTGTAGTTGCCGTCCTGGCCGAAGGGCACCTCGCGCAGGAAGAAATAGCGTGTCTGATCGACGCCATATTCGCGCACCAAATCGGCTGGCGCCACGACATTGCCGACCGACTTCGACATCTTCTCGCCGCGGCTAAACAGGAAGCCGTGGACCACCACCTGCTTGTGGACCGGCAGGCCCGCCGACATCAGGAAGGCCGGCCAGTAGATGGCATGAAACCGCGTGATGTCCTTGCCGATGACATGGGCATCGGCTGGCCAGAACTTGGCCCGCGGTGCATTCGCATCCGGAAAGCCGGTGGCGGAGAGATAGTTGGTCAGCGCATCGACCCACACATACATCACGTGTTTGGGATCGCCCGGCACCGGCACGCCCCAATCAAACGTGGTGCGGCTAACCGACAGGTCGTTGAGGCCGCGCTTCACGAAGGCAACGATCTCGTTCTTGTAGTTGTCCGGTGTGACGAAATCCGGATGCTGTTCATAGTGTTTCAGCAGCGGTTCGGCATAGGCCGAGAGTTTGAAGAAATAGCTTTCCTCTTCCACCCATTCGACTGGCGTTCCGGACTTGACCGCAAAGCGCC
>JANPCS010000548.1:0-1649 GCA_031431065.1 Hyphomicrobiales bacterium
AGCGGATTTCTCGGTGGCGCCATCGTCGCCGACCTGTTGCCGCGGCCGCAGTGGCCGCAAGTGCGGCTGCAGGTACGTGCCGCCAGCCGGGCGGAGGCGGTCGAACGGGTGCGCGAAGTCCTGGCGCGCTTCGAGGTCGCGGCCGATCTGTGCGCCAGGCTCAAGCCCGAGCAGATCATTCTCGGCGATCTGCGCGATCCACAAGCCATGTGCGCGGATCCGCAAATGGCGTCGATCACCCACGTGATCAATTCGGCCGCGCTGGCGACGTTCGCCAACAATCCGCAGCTCTGGGCGATCAATGTCGATGGCACCTTCGCGTTTGCCCGGCGCCTGAGCGAAATCGCCCACCTCAAACGCTTCATCCACGTCGGCACCGCCATGTGCGTCGGCCCGGATGCGCCGGTTCCGGTGCCCGAGGACTACGTAGCCCCCGAACCGATCCGCCATCTGGTGCCCTACTCGGAAACCAAGATGGAGATCGAGGACCGCCTGAAGCGTGACCTGCCGCAACTGCCCTTGATCCAGGCGCGACTCACCATCGTGGTCGGCCACAGCAAGCTCGGTACACGCCCCTCCGGCAGCATTTACTGGGTGTTTCGAACGGCCCAAATGCTGGAGCGCTTTACCGTGCCGGTGGATGGCCGCATCGATGTCATTCCGGTCGATTGGGCTGCCCGAACACTGATCGAACTGGCTCTCAAACCGCAGCTCAAGCACCACTTTTATCACTTGTCCGCCGGCCCGGCACGTGCGTCCACCTTCACCGAACTCGATGCGGCGATGGCGCGCGGACGCGGCGTGCCGCCGACGGTCACGCGCTACCGTCAGGCAAGCCTGGACGAACTCGATGCCATGAGCGGGGAGTATCAGGCGCGGCTCGGCCCCTGCCATCCGCGCATCATGCAGCGCGCCATTCGCTTGTACGGCAGCTTCGCCGCACTCAACATGACGTTTCGCAACGAGCACCTTGCGGACGAGGACTTGCCGCCCGCGCCACCCTTCGCCAGCTATGCCGACCTGTGCGCGGCCAGCTCCGAAGGCATCACGATCGCCGATCAGATGATGGCCGACTTCAAGTAGGGCGACGCCGCTCGGCAAGGGTACAATGACCGCGCTCGCGATCAAACCTCGACCGCCGCAAATCATCGATGACAATGACATGAGTACACTCGCCACCGTGCAGGAAATGCTGGTCGCGGAATTCGAACTGAAGACCGAGCAGGTGACCCCCGAGGCGAAGCTGGCCGATTTGGGTGTCGATTCGCTGGCCACCCTCGAGTTCCTGTTCAAGCTTGAAGACCAGTTCAAGCTTGACCTCAACAACGACCCGACCCCGGTCGAAACCGTGGGCGACATCGCCAGCGAAGTCGATCGTCTGCTTGCCAAGAAGGTCGCCGAAACCACGTGAAACGCGTCGTCGTCACCGGGCTGGGAGTGATCTCGCCGCTGGGAAACGACCCGGACAGTTTTTTCCTGGCCTTGAGCGCGGGTCGCTGCGGTATCCGCATACTGGAAACTTCCTGGCCGGGATCCACCTACGCCGGTGTCGTCGATTGCGACCTTGACGCGCATTTTCCGAAGCTCAAACGTATCGGGCTGGATCGGGTCGCCATGCTTGCGCTGCTAGCCGCGCGCCAGGCACATGC
>JANPCS010000549.1:0-2348 GCA_031431065.1 Hyphomicrobiales bacterium
CCCTGTGCCGCCAGACTGGCCTTAACGATTTGTTATGGCCGGTGGAGCGCTTCCCCGGCTGGGGGTTCGCATGGCCTATGATCCATCTTTCGATACCGATGACCGCGCGGTCCCTGCCGCCGTCCGCATCTTCTTCAAGAAGCGCCTCTACGAACTCATCGGTATCATCCTCTTCGGCCTGCTGATCCTTGCCGGGCTGGCGCTTGCCACCTGGTCGGTGGATGACCCTTCGCTCAACCATGCGCTCGACCGTCCGGCCAGCAATCTGCTCGGCTACCCCGGTGCCGCGCTGGCCGATGAACTCATGCAGTTCCTGGGGCTGGGTGTCCTCGCGCTCATTGCCTTTCCGGTGCGTTGGGCTGCCGGCTTTCTGTCGCATGAAGTGCTGCGGCGCCCGGTGCGTTCGATAGCCGCCTGGATTGCCACCGTTCTCGCCATCAGTGCCACACTTTCCGCGTTGCCAGTGCCAACTGGCTGGGCGCTGGTAGCGGGTCTTGGCGGCAATGCCGGCGATGTCATTCACAATCTCATTCTCATGGTGTTGAGCTTTGCCGTCACCGGACCGCTGGCCCAGCTGATCGCCGGGATGCTAATGCTGGCCGCGTCTATCGCCTGCGGCTTCCGTGCCCTTGGACTCGGAAGCGACGACACCATCGTTCGTCCGACACCGCCACGCCCGCGCGCTCCTGCACCGCGCATCTCGCTTTTCGCCGTTCTGCGTGGCCGCCTCGCCCAATTCGGCGCCATGTTCGGTGGCATATGGAGCAACCGGCGTATCCGCCGCGAGGTTGCAGCCGAGAACGAAGCCGTCGATGATGACGACATCATCCGCCGCCTCGCGCCGCAGCCCGACATCCTCAGCCGCAAGGCAATCAAGAAGGGTGCGCGCATTGAGCCGGTGCTGGCGCCCCAGGCGCGCCGCGCCGCAACCTTGCCGGACGAAGAAGAGTATGGCGAAGACGAAGCCGGAGAAGAGCCGGAGGCTTATGACGAAGCGTATGACGCGGAAGCAGAAGAAGCTCCGGCCCCCAAGGTTACACGCAATGACAAGCCCCTGAAACCGGGAAAGCGCCTCAAGAAAGACATGCAGCCGGGCCTTGGCTTCATGAAGTCTGATGACTACGAGTTTCCGCCGCTGACATTGCTGGCCGAGCCCAAGCGCATCGGCAAGACTGCCGATCTCTCGGATGAAGCGCTGGAACAGAATGCCCGCATGCTCGAAGGCGTCCTCGACGATTTCGGCGTCAAGGGCCAGATCATCAAAGTGCGTCCCGGCCCGGTGGTGACACTCTACGAGCTTGAACCCGCACCCGGCATCAAGTCATCGCGCGTCATCAGTCTCGCCGATGACATTGCGCGCTCGATGAGTGCCATCTCGGCGCGGGTTGCCGTGGTACAGGGCCGCAATGCCATCGGCATCGAACTGCCCAATGTGAAACGCGAAACCGTCTACCTGCGCGAGATGCTGGCTTCGGAGGCTTTCGAGAAGACCAATCTCAACCTGGCGCTGGCGCTGGGAAAGAACATCGGCGGCGAACCGGTGTTCGCCGATCTCGCCCGCATGCCGCATGTGCTGATCGCCGGCACCACCGGATCGGGCAAATCAGTCGGCATCAACACCATGATCCTGTCGCTGATCTACCGACTGCCGCCGGAACGCTGCAAGCTCATCATGATCGATCCGAAGATGCTGGAATTGTCCGTATACGAAGGAATTCCGCATCTGCTGGCACCCGTCGTCACCGATCCGCGCAAGGCGGTGGTGGCTCTGAAATGGGCGGTGCGCGAAATGGAAGAGCGTTATCGCAAGATGTCGAAGCTCGGTGTCCGCAACATCGATGGCTACAATGCCCGCATGAAGCAGGCCCAGGCCAAGGGTGAGCAGATGTCGCGCACTATCCAGACGGGTTTTGATCCCGAATCCGGCCAGCCGCTGTTCGAGAAGGAACAGATGGACCTGACGCCGATGCCCTATATCGTTGTCATCATCGACGAGATGGCCGACCTGATGATGGTGGCCGGCAAAGACATCGAAGGTGCGGTCCAGCGCCTGGCGCAAATGGCGCGCGCCGCCGGCATCCATGTGGTGATGGCAACGCAGCGTCCGTCGGTCGATGTTATCACCGGCACGATCAAGGCGAATTTCCCCACCCGCATGTCGTTCCAGGTGACATCCAAGATCGACAGCCGCACCATTCTGGGCGAGCAGGGTGCTGAACAACTGCTCGGCCAGGGCGACATGCTCTACATGGCCGGCGGCGGCCGCATCTCGCGCCTGCATGCGCCGTTCGTCGCCGATGAGGAGGTCGAAAAGATCGTCAATCATCTCAAGTCCCAGGGTTCCCCGC
>JANPCS010000550.1:0-3802 GCA_031431065.1 Hyphomicrobiales bacterium
CAGCACTCGGCGCCGTTGAAGCGGTGAGCGCCACCAGTGCTGCTGATCCTGCCAACCCATGCATCATGCCAACGCTCAAACTCCGCCGCCAGCTTCTGTCGGTGTGAAAATGATAATGCGCGCTCTGGGCGTGGTTCTTGACGTCGCCCGCGTGGCTGTGGGCATGAAAATGCGCCGGGCCTTCGCGGTGCTTGTGCACGTGAAAATGGATGCGGTCGCGGATGATCCGATAGATCACATGGCCGCCGAGGCCCGCCAGCATTGCGCCGACGGCGAATTCCAGCCCATTGGCGAGCGTACCGCTGAGCGACAGTTTCAGCGCATAGACGGCACCACCAAACGCCCCTAGCGTCAGCGCATGGCCAAGCCCCCAGATGGCGCCGTGCCGGGCAATGGGCTTGAAGCCGGTCTTGCCCGAGGCCAGTGCCGCCACGGCGGCAATATGGTCGGCCTCCAGCGCATGCTGCAAGCCGATCAGGAAGCCCAATGTCATCCAGGTGAACATGGTTCAAGCTATAATGGCTGGTGTCGGCCACCGTGAGAGCTGTTTGCGGCAGGCCCCGGCTGAAAGCGGCCTCTGCCTGAATTTAAGCCAGATGGCAGCCCGGCTTGCGCTTTCCGGCGAGATATTCAGCGATGAGCTGCTGGAAACGCACCTGCCCGAAGCTCGGGAAATGCCCGCCATGAACGATGCTCACCGGGATTTCTTTCAGCCGCTCCATCGTGGCGATGTAGTCGTCAATTGCCGAATGATAGACATCATCGATTAGCGGGCCGTCATAGATGATGTCACCCGACAGGAAGATGCCGGTCTTGGCCTCGAACAAGCCGATGCCGCCGGGCGAATGTCCCGGCGTATGGATGACTTCAAAGACGCGGTCACCGAGGTCAATGATGTCGCCATCATTCAGCAGCCGCCCGGCCTTGGCGGGCTTCACCCGATAGCGTGCCTGGTCCCAGCCCTCCGGAGCCACATCAAACATCTCATCCGTGGCATAGCGCTCGGCACAGGTCCATTCGTTGCGCGGATCGGTAAGGATGGCGGCCTCGGCATGATGGACGCAGCAACCTTGAAACTCATGATGGCAGCCGATGTGATCGAAATGCGTGTGGCTGGCAACGCAAGTGAGCGCCCGCTCCGTCACCAACGGCACATGGACGCGAAGCGAAAAATGCCCAAGGCCGGTATCGAACAGCAAATCGCGGTCACGCCCGCGCACATGCCACATGTTGCAGCGATAGAACGGCTTGATCCATGGCTCGTGGATGAGTGTCACATCTTCGCCAAGACGCAAGGTCTCGTACCACTCGGCGGCCTTGATACCCATGTTCAGTCCTTCAGCACAATGACATGGGCGGCGTCCACGCCCAGCATCACTTCGTCGCCCGCCTTCACCATCGTCTCGGCCGGCAACCTGGCCAGCACGCTTATGTCCGGCGTCGAAGAAAGCACAGCCGTCACCCGCTTGAAACTTCCCTGAAAGACCACATCGCTCACCCTCGCCGCCAGCGGCCCGCCCAATCTCACATGTTCGGGCCGGATGGCGATATGTGTTGCGCCAGCTTGCGCGACAAAGCTGCCGAACCCGGTGCGGATCATGCCATTGATGGTCTCACCCGCAACGATGGTGCTTTCGCCCATGAAGGTTGCGGCAAAACGCGAGGCGGGGCGGCCATAGACGCGCTCCGGCGAACCCTCATCCTCGATGCGGCCGTGGTTCATCACCACCACATGATCGGCCAGCGCCATCGCCTCTTCCTGGTCATGCGTCACATGCACGAAGGCGGTGCCGACTTGGCCCTGGATCGCCTTCAACTCATCCTGCATCTGCCGCCTGAGCTTGAGATCGAGCGCCCCCAGGGGCTCATCGAGCAGCAGCACGGCGGGCTCGACGATGAGTGCCCGGGCCAGCGCCACGCGCTGCCGCTGGCCTCCCGACAATTGATGCGGCTTCTTGTCGAACGCTGCACTCAATCCCACGATGCCCAGCATGTCGCGGGCCTTTGCTTCGCGTATGCCCTTTGCAATGCCCTTCATGCGCAGGCCGAAGCCGACGTTGCCGCCAACGCTCATGTGCGGAAACAGCGCATAGTCCTGAAACACCGTGGCCGTCGGGCGCCTAGCCGGCGCCATGCCGGTGCAGTCCACGCCGTTGATCAGAACACGGCCCTGTGTTGGATTCAGAAAACCGCCGAGGATCGACAGCAGCGTCGTCTTGCCCGAACCCGATGGCCCCAACAGAACGGTGTAGCTGCCGGGCGCAATCGCCAGCGAAACGGCGTCGAGCACTTTCGTGTGCCCGAAGCTGTGCGAGACATTTTCGATGGCCACGAGATCGATCATGCCGCACGCTTTCTGAAAGCAACGATTTCGAAGATGATGGCAAGCACGATCGAGACGCCGAAGACCAGTGCTCCCACCGCATTGGTTTTGGGGTTGAGGCCGGCCCGCAACAGGTTCCATATTTCCACCGGCAATGTGGTGTCGAAACGCGTCAGCAGGAAGGAGATCACGAACTCGTCCCACGAGAAAGTCATCGACAGGAAGAACGCTGCGAACAGCGCCGGCCACAGCATCGGAGCGGTGATCAACAGCAGCACTTGGGATTCCGTGGCGCCCAAATCGCGTGCCGCGCGCTCGATGTTGGCCTGGTGATCGCCCATCTGCGCGTAAGTGATGGCAAAGCACAGCGGCAGATTGATCACCACATGGCCGACGCCCGCCGCCACCAGCGATTTCGGCATGCCGATCCAGTTGAAGAAAATCAGCAACCCCATGCCGATGATCAAGTAACTGACCATCAGCGGCAGGGTGATCAGTCCACGGAGCAAACCGGAGGCCGGAAGGGGAAAGCGCGCGAACCCCCAAGCCGAAAGAAAGCCCAGCAGCGTGGCGATGGCCGATGTGATGACGGCGACGAGCATGGAGTTGAGCAGCCCCGCCGTCAATCGCTGGTCATTCAGCACCGCCGCATACCAGCGCAAGCTGGGGCCATTGAAGGGCGGAATCGGGAATAGCGAGCCTTGGAACGAAAACAGCACCAGCACCGCCACGGGCAGGAAGATGAACCCATAGAGCAGCAGGGCATAAAGGGTGGCTGCGGCGCGTATCATCACACCCTCTCGATCTTCAGCCAGCGCGCGCAGGCGAAATAGGCGATCGTCACCACCGCCATCAGGATGAGCGACAGCGCCGAGGCGGACGCGAAATCGCCGCGCCTGCCGATCTGCATCATGATCAGTTGCGGCATCAACAGCTCGTTGTTGCCGCCCAGAATTTGCGGCGTGATGTAGTCGCCGATCGCCAGCACGAAGGTGAGGAAGGCGCCGACCATGATGCCCGGCAGCGTCAACGGCAGAATGACATGGATGAATGTCCGCAGTGGCGAGGCGCCGAGATCGGCCGCCGCCCTGGCATAGTTGGGCGACAGTTGTTTCAGGTTGGCAAAGATCGTCAGCGTCAGCAGCATCACGAAGAAATGCACGAAGCCGATGATCGTGGCGGCCCGCGTATTGGCCAGCTGCACCGGCTCCGGCAACAGCCCAATGCTGACCAGCGCGGAGTTAACAACGCCCTTTTCCGCCAGCACCAGCAGCCAGGAATAGGAGCGCACCACATAGGATGTCCAGAACGGCAGCACCGCCAGCATCAGCGCCGGCCGCTGCCAGCGCTCCGGCACCACGATGGCCATGATCCACGCAAACGGATAGGCCAGCAGCACCGAAATCACGGTGACCATGGCCGTCACCTCGAGCGAATTGGTCAGCGCCCGCCAATAGCTCGGGTTGGCGAAGAATTGCG
>JANPCS010000551.1:0-2923 GCA_031431065.1 Hyphomicrobiales bacterium
GCAAATTGCGCGGCCAGATCGACGCCCCCTGTCACCACCGCGAGGACATCTTCATTGAAATGCTTCGCGACTGACTCGCGCAGCACCGCGGCGGTCGCGGGCGCGAGCTCCGAGCACTTGAGGATGACCCTATTGCCAGCAGCTAACATGTCGGCGACCATGACCAGCGCGCACTCGATTGGAAAGTTCCACGGCGAGATGTTTCCGACCACGCCTCTTGCCTGGCGCATCACGTAGGCGCGCGAGGAGCCGTGCACCAATGGATTGAGCTCACGCGGCTCGGCAACGAGCCACTCGGCAAGCTTCGCCTGGATGTGGCGCGACCGCGCAATCACCGCACCACTCTCGAACAGGTCCGTCACCAGCGGGTGGTGCGACAGGAAGTCGGCGCTTAACGCCTTGCGCATAGGCTCTCGATAGTCGATCAGCATGCTGTCGAGCAGGCGCAGGCGGGACAGGCGCTGCTCCAGAGTCGGGTTGCGGTTCGCAGCGAACGCCGCTTTCTGCAATGCGAACAGCCGGTGGAGTTCTGCCTTGGTGGTGTCAGTCATCGCAACTCTCCTCGCCGGACCAGGAACTTGGCCGGGATCATATTTTAAGCCAATGGCCTAAAGAAGAACAAGGCTCTGACGTATTTTTCCGGGCTAAATCTTGGAACCAATCACTAGTTTCGAAAACTGAAAAGTTACGTCATTGCGTAAAACGTTGCGTTGGCCTATAGTTTCCAAGCAAGTATTTACCGGAGAAAACGTGCCATGGCCAAAAAAGGACTCCTGACCCCGAAGCAGTGGGGCTCGTTCATGCCCGCGCAGAATTCGGCAGTTCAGAAAGGACCCTACTACTACCGCGATACCGAATGTGTTGTGGCCGAGTTCCTGACGGATCCGGACTACGCACTCAGTCTGTTGCCATCGGACCTAGAGCTTTACGAGCCCGCGACTGCATTCATGGTCATCGAAACCAATCACTGGACTACCATCGGGCCCTACAGCGAGGTCTACAACGGCATTCTGTGCACCTGGGGCGGCGAGCTATATGCGTATGTGCCCGGCGTTTACGTCACCGGCGAGGCTTCGCAGATCGCCGGCCGCGAAATCTACGGCTTCGGCAAGAAACGCGCGCACCGTATCGAAGTCAAGACGCACAATGACGGCCAGGTCGAGGCAGTCATGGACGTCAAGCCCGGCGATGGCGCATTGCGCGCGCTGATGCGCCCCGCCGTCAACGAACCGGCGTCAGCAATCGGCACAATGCCCCTGATTTGCCTGCGCATCGTTCCTGATGTCGCGGGGAGTGACATACCCGCTCTTGCCCAGCTAACCACCGTCACTTTCACGGCAGAACCGATCGTCGGCTCGGACGGCCGCGCCGAGGTCTACAGCGGCACTGGGCACATGCAGTACGGTTGTCCGTCCGATGCTCAGCTGCCGATCGTCAAAATGCTTGCATTCAAGTACGCGCATTTCAATGCGGTGCTGCCGTACGGTAAGGTCCTCAAGACCTATAGCGCCACGGAACTCGAGCGCTAACACGCTGAATGCGGGATGGAGTAACGACGTCCGTGTCGTTACTCCGCCTCGACAAGCGCCAAGATGGCCGACTTGATCTCGCTCTCCAGCGCGCGCATGTCTGCGCTGTTAGGATCTTCGTGGACGAACTGAATGCCGATACCGTCAAGGATGGCGTGGATGATCCGGGCGATGTGACGTCGCCGCTGGGCAGTCAGTTGCGGCGCAATCTGCTTGAGCTCCTGCGCGACGACGGCTTCGTACAGGTCGTTTTCCTTCTTCAGGATTGCCGCCATCTCAGGACTGTGATCCGCCATAGACATCGCCATGCGCCAGAGCGCCGTGTCGGGCGAGCGCAGCTCGCTCAAACCCGAATCGATGATGGCTGCCAAGCGGCCACGTCGGGTCGACGTGGCGCTGACCGCTTCCTTAAGGCCCTGGGTGTATTTCGCAACCTCAACATCGAAAATCGCGATGAGCAGCGCGTGGCGCGTGCGAAAATAGAATTGCAGGTTGCCATGCGTTATGCCCAGCTTTTCGGCGACGTCACGCAATACCAGGCCGTCCGGCCCCTTCTGTAGCAGTATTTTCTTGGCGACTGTCAGAATTTCCAGTCGCTTCGCCTCGCCTTTCCTACCCATTCAAGACTCGCAGCATGTACGTCGCCTGACAGGCGTTCGAACAGAATACTGGCAGATTGCGGCAGACAGCAAAAGCCGTTTCCGGCACTCGGGGTTACTCACTTGGCACGCGCCAACCCAGCCAGCGGTGCAACAAGCGCAATCAGGCTCAGAATCGCGAGCGCCCCCGCCAACCACAGTATCGCGCCATAGCCGCCCTGCCCGATCACGGCGGCTCCGGCCGCCGGCCCAACTGCGAGGCCGATACCCGCAACGGTTGCCGCAAGAGCCAGCGACTTGCCGCTGGTATCCACACCGGCCAAAACACCGAGCTGGAACGGATTCACAATGTTCCACGCCATCGACAACAGGCCTAGGCCCAGCAGGTAGGTTGTCGATGTCACATGTCCGGACAGAGTGAACAGGCAAACGAGTTGCATCAGGGTCGCAAGTGCCAGCGGCAATGCACGACCCACCCGTGCACCGAGCCAAGCAACCAGCGCGGCTCCGGCAAAGCCCGTCAAGTTGGCCATCCCGAGCGTGAAACCTATGAACTGCGGTTCAAGTCCCGACGCATTGCCGATGCGTTCGACGAACGCATACACGGCATTCTGCTCGGCCCAGAAAAGCAGAACAGACACCAGGACGGCGACTATCAGGATCCGGCTGACCTGCGCTGATCCGGTGCCGACGACTTCGCGAGCGGCAACTTGCTCCGGAAGCCGCACCGCGACGAACCCCACCAGGAGCGCAAGGGCGGCAAGTAACCAGTAGGCGCCGTTGAGCCCGTAACTC
>JANPCS010000552.1:0-7601 GCA_031431065.1 Hyphomicrobiales bacterium
CTCTATGTGGTGGCGGCCTTGGTGATGGCCGCCTGCCTGGCGTGTTTCCTGATGGCCGGGCGCATCTCGAAAATCATGGGCATCACCGGGCGCGCCGTGCTGACGCGCCTGCTCGGCATCATCCTGGCGGCCCTCGCCGTGCAATTCGTCATCGACGGCGTCATGGTGCTGGGGCCGTCCGGCGCTAATCCGTAACCAGCACCCGGCCTTCGGCGGACAACGCGATGCCATCGAAAGTCATGACTTCTCCTCAAGGGTTTTGAAGACTCGTCTTCAGCCGCGGCAACAGCTTGGAGGCGATAAAGCCCGCCGCCAGAATGACAGCGGAGACAATGAACCAGAGCGCCACGATCAGCCATTCGCCGGCGCCGGTGCCGGCAGTCGCCAGCCACGAGGCCCATTCGATGAGCTGTGGGTCAGCCGGAATGATATCGGCATTGCTGGCGACGAGGCTGCCACCGGCGCCAACCAGTCCGTGAGCGATCCAGCACAGGCCGGACCACAAGGCGACGGCCACCCAGGTGGCGATCCAGATCAAGTTCCGCATCAGTTCGGTTCCTTCAGGTGTTGGCGCAGCAGGGAAAGGTTGCGCTGGTTGGCCTTGAACACGAGATCGAAGAAGAAGCCGATGACCGGGATAGCTCCGGCGAGCGTGTCGATAGCGATGTTACCGGCCATGCGGGCGAGCAGTCGCACCGGTGCGCCGTGGCGGATGGCCTCGGCCACCACATAGAGCGACAGGCTGGTGCCCATCAGGCTGCCGATACCGGGAATGAGGCTCAAGACAGCATCGGCACCGACGGTGCGCGACGTGCCGGGAATGCGGATGGCCGAGTCGGTGAACCAGGCCAGGAACTCCAGCCGGTCGAGAGCGCCCTGCCTAGAGAAGTCGAGGGGAATTGCGTTGAAGTTCAACATCGTCGGATCAGTCTCCCAGATTGTGGCGCTGGTGGCGCCTTCAAGGTGGAAGAGTCCGACATCGCAGGCGATACCTGCCAGAGGGGCCCGGACCCAGTGAGGCAGATGTAGAAAACCAGCCCCGGGATGCAAGCGGTAGCCGGGTTAAATCTTGGTCATCTGGTGATAAAAAGAGGGGTGAACGGCAGCAACCAGAAGCCGTTCACCCCGAACATGGCCTCCGGAACGAGCCGGAAAACCAAGGCGCAACGAGTGCTCTAACTTGAGAATGGGAGGACCCAAGACAGACGATTGCGATGCAGCATGTTCTGCAACACCGATGCCAGATGCCGCTGCAATTGCAAAAATGTCGTAATCTATTGAATTTGCTTGTTGTTGTCAGATTTGGACATCTCGCGCTCGTGCGCCGTCGATTGCAGATGCCGATCCATTGTGCGGCGCACAGTCCAGAAAGTCACCACTTCAGATCGGGCGATGGTTTTTCAGCCACGCGCCGAAGCGGATTAGGGCCTCCTCGATTTTCGCCGGGTCGCGCAAGTAGCACATGCGGAGGTGGCCTTCACCGCCGAGGCCAAACGTCGAGCCGGGCGCAAACCCCACCTTGGCCTCGTCGATGATGCGTTTGGTGGTGGCGGCGGAATCGGTCATGCCGTCAATACCGAAGAACAGATAGAAGGCGCCTTGCGGCACTTCAAAGCGGATGCCCGGCATCTCGCGCAGCCTCTCCACCACCAGATCGCGGTTGGCGCGGGCCTTGGCCACTTGGCTGTCAAGAAACTCATCGCCGTTGTCGAGGGCCGCCACGCAGCCGCGCTGCAGGAAGGCCGGCGTGCCGCTGGAATTGACCTGGATGATGCGCTCGATAGCCGGTCCTAGAGCACGTGGCGCTTGCAGCCAGCCGGCGCGCCAGCCGGTCATCGCCCAGTTCTTGGAAAAGGTATTGGCCAGCAGCAGCTGATCCTCATCGTCGCAGATATCGAGGAAGGAGGGTGCCCGCTGCTCGCCGCGCTCGCCATAGAAGAAGCGCGAGTAGACCTCATCGCCGAAAATCCACAAGCCATGCTTGCGGCATTGATCGCGCACCGCGATCAATTCGTCCCTTGTCGCTGTCCAGCCCACAGGGTTCGATGGCGAGTTCAATGATATCGCCCGGGTTCGAGGCGTGATGGCGTCGAACAGCCGGTCAAGATCGAGCGTCCAGCGGCCGTTGCGGAACTCCATCGGCACTTCGACGGGACGTGATCCTGAGATGCGCAAGGCACCGCCATAGTTGGGCCAGGCCGGTGTCGGGATGACGATCTCGTCGCCATCACCCGCGATCAGCTGCACGATGGTCTGGATCGCCGCCATGCCGCCCGAGGTGACGAAGAAGTTCTCATGTGAAAAGGCGCGGCCGAAATTGCGGCTGTGATAGCGGGCCAGCGCCTCGCGCAATTCGGGGATGCCGCGCTGCCAGGTGTAGAAGGTCTCGCCCGCCAGCAGGCTGTCGATGGCGGGGCGCGAGAAAATTTCGGGCGTCGGCACATTGCCCTCACCTGACCACATCGGAATAACGCCCGGCACGGTCATGCCATACATGGCCGCCTTGACGATGCCGCTATCGGGTTCGTCACGAGCTTCAGGGGTGAGGGCGGCAAGCAATTGATCGATGTTCTTCATGGGGCACCCTTAAGCCAAAAAGAAACCCGGGTGTCCAGCACCCGGGTTTCACACCTGCCTTGCGGGGAAGGCTTACTTCTTCTTCAGCGCATCGCGGATTTCGGCGAGCAGCACTTCGGTCGTGGTGGCGGCCGGCGGCGGGGCCGACGGCTCGGCCTTCTTCATGCGGTTCGACACCTGGACGAGTTGGAACAGGATGAAGGCGATGATCAGGAAGTTGATCACGATTGTGATAAAAGCGCCATAGCCTAGAACCGCGCCCTGCTTCTGGGCCTCCGCCAGGCTGGTCGCCGTCACCGCCGAATTGAGCCCGATAAAGTAATTGTCGAAGTTCAGGCCACCGGTGATGGCGCCGATGATCGGCATGATGATCAGACTGACCAGACCATTGACGATACTGCCGAAAGCCACACCGATGATGATGCCGATTGCCAGGTCAAAGGCGTTCCCCTTGAACGCAAATTGCTTGAATTCTTGCCACATAGAAATATCCCCCAGTTTTGAAGGTCCCACCATTTGTGGTTGAGACCATGATTTGCTCCTTAACGGAAATCCCGGCGTCTGGCAAAAGGCAATAATCGCCAATGAAATCGGGGACCGCCATGACCGAACGCCGCCGCTTCTATCCCGAAACCCAACCCTATTCCCGCGGGCGGCTGAAAGTTTCGGGCGGCCACGAGATCTATTACGAGGAATGCGGCAATCCTTCCGGCAAACCCGCCGTGGTGCTGCATGGCGGCCCAGGTGGCGGCATCTCGCCCTTTCTGCGCCAGATGCATGATCCCTCGCTCTATCGCATCGTGCTGTTCGACCAGCGCGGCTGCGGCCAATCGACACCGCATGCCGGGCTCGGGCACAACACGACGTGGGATCTCATCGCCGACATCGAAGTCTTGCGACGCCATCTCGGCATCGCCCGCTGGCAGGTGGCCGGCGGTTCCTGGGGTTCGACGCTGGCGCTGGCCTATGCCGAGGCCCATGGAGCCCATGTCACCGAACTCATCGTGCGCGGTATCTTCACGGTGCGGAAATCCGAAATCGACTGGTTTTACCAGAAGGGGGCCGATGCACTGTTTCCCGATGCCTGGGAGGCTTATGTAGCACCAATTCCGGCGCCTGAGCGCCATGACCTGCTGGGCGCCTATCACCGCCGCCTGACCGGGACGGACGAGGCGGCGATGCTCGCCTGTGCCCGCGCCTGGAGCCAGTGGGAAGGCACGACGCTATCGCTGCTGCCCGACCCCCGGCGGGTGGAGGAGTTCGGCGGTGACCGCTTCGCCATCGCCTTCGCGCGCATCGAATGCCATTATTTCCAGAACCACGGTTTCTTTGCCGGCGACGGGCAATTGCTGGCCGAGGCCCGAAAGCTGCGTGGCATTCCGGGCGTTATCATCCAGGGCCGTTATGATGTGGTAACGCCCATGCAAACCGCCTGGGAATTGCACAAGGCCTGGCCGGAGGCGGAGTTCGTCGTCGTGCCGGATGCCGGACACACGGCGACCGAACCCGGCATCGCCGATGCCATCGTCCGGGCCACCGACCGGTTCAGCTCCGCAAAAAACGCATAACTGCCGACTATGCGTTGCAGCTCCTTTGCAGCAATGTTTTCACAATCAGGGGCCATATATAAACCAACATGAAATCCAGTTCCGTTCGTCACCCGAGGCAACCATGATCTTCATCTCCGCGCTTCGCGATTTCGCCGATGGCCTGATACGCGGCTTCACATTGTTTTTCACCGAGCGCCAAGGTTTCGCAACCGGCAGCAGGCAGCAGTCCGGCAAACCGGACTGGCGCTAAACTTCTGCGATCAATTCGAAAACCCGCTGGGACCAATTTCTGCCATCGGTAAAATTTTGACCTTAAGGTCTATGTTTGGTCTTGAAATGGTCAAACTCTCCCCGCCTTGCCGCCATGATCGGAGGTCATCTTTTGCCCCGATCAGCAGGGATCACGCAGTCAACGAACTGCACGATTGGGGAAACACTGAGACGCATCGGGCGTTGCACCCATCTGCCGAGCCGTTTTGAATTGGCCTTGATGACTCCTGTCGCCGTCCCGAGTCATTAGGGTCATGGGCCCGTCCGCACCCTGCCGGTGTGGGCGGGCCACTTTATTTCAGGATAAGCGAATCGGTCTATGGATTGAGCCATGGACCTCGACCAAATCCTCCTGCGCATCGGACAGACGCCCGTCAGCCTTGCCGATCTGGTGGTGACGGCCGCCGTGTTCGCGCTGCTGCTGCTGGTCGCCACGCTGGTGTTCGCCTGGCGTGGCCAGCGCCTGCGCCACGACGAAACCTCGGCTACGGCGCGGCGCACCGCCGATCTCGAATACCGCATCGCCGAAGTGTCGGGGGCGCTGCGCAGTCTTGCCGAGCAGTCGCAAGGCGCGCAGATTTCGCTGGCCGCGGCGATTGACGAGCGCCTCGACCAGGTGAGCGAGCGCCTGGGCCTCAGCCTCAACAATCAGACCGAGCGCACCGGCCAATCGCTGAACCAGCTCAACGAACGCCTGGCCGTCATCGACGCGGCGCAGAAGACGCTGTCGTCGCTGTCCACCGAGATGATCACGCTCAAAGAAATCCTGTCCAACAAGCAGGCGCGTGGCGCCTATGGCCAGGGGCGCATGGAGGCGATCATCCGCGACGGGCTGCACGCCAGCTCGTTTGCCTTTCAGGGCTCGCTCAGCAATGGCACCAGGCCCGACTGCCTGGTCACCCTGCCCGACTCGCAATTGAAGCTGGTGATCGATTCCAAGTTTCCGCTCGAGGCCTTCAATGCCTTGAAAGCGGCCAAGGATGAGCAGGCGTTCAAGACGGCGGAAACGCGCCTGCGCGGCGATGTGCTGAAACACGTGCGCGACATCGCGGAGAAATATCTCATTGCCGGCGAGACCCACGAGACAGCGATCATGTTCGTTCCATCCGAGTCGGTTTATGCCGATCTCCACGAGAAGTTCGAGGACCTGATCCAGAAGGCGCATCGGTTGCGCGTCATCATCGCGTCCCCCAATGTGCTGATGCTGCTGGTGCAGACGCTGCAGGCGATCTTCAAGGATCAACGGATGCGCGAACAGGCGGGCCTGATCAAGCTTGAAGTCACAAGGCTCTTGGAGGATGTCGCCCGGTTGAAGGAGCGGGCGAGCGACTTGAACCGGCATTTCGGCCTGGCGGCGGACACACTCGAGAAGCTTGGCGTGTCGGCCGGCAAGATCAACCGGCGCGGCCTGCGCATCGAGAGTCTCGATCTGACCGAGCCGCTGCTGCCCGAGGACATGCCGCGCCCCAAGCTGGTGGAGCGCGGCTGAGGTACACGTCAAGCCGCTGAAATACGTTTTCGCGGACTATGCTTCGAGGCTCGCGGCGTTGCCGTGAGCACCTCAGCATGAGGGTGCTTTTAAGTTACCTCACCCTGAGGTGCCCAGCGCAGCAGGGCCTCGAAGGGCCTTCTTGCTCCGTAGGCAGAGCTTCTCAGCAGAATGCCAAACCAAGCCCTAGCGGCTGATATAGGCCTGGGCGGTGATCTGCGTCTTGATGTCCTCGAAGGCGGCGGCAACGTCGGCGCCGTCCTCGGCCACGAAGAAGTGCTTGTCCGGATCGGAGGAACACTTGCTCAGGCGCTCGCGGGTTTCCGTGTCGCGGAGATCGAAGGCAATGGTGATGATGGTGATTCCGGACGCCTTGGCATTCGTGCAGATGGCCGTGAGGTTGCTTTCACCTTGGCCCGTGGTCCTCACACTATTGCCAAAGGCCGGTTCGGTCTGGCGGCCATCGGTCAGCAAGACCATTACCTTGCGGACATTCTTGGTGGAATAATCGGCACCTTGGGCGAACGGTTCGTTGGGCGAGAGAAGGTGATAGCCGAATTCGGCGCCCAGCGCGATATGCGTCCAGGCATAGGGCCGCATGGCATCAAGCTGGCTGCGCAGCGCGTCGAAATCATCCGTCAACGGAGCAACCTTCAGGCCATTGGGCGCATAGCCATCGCAACCATCGGAGGCATGCACCTTGGCGAAAGGGTGACCCCACTTGGTGGCATTGTCGGACAGTTCAGGCGTGGCATCGGTGAGATTTGCGGGATAGCTCCGGTCTTGCGTGCAACCGGTCCACAAGCCGCCGCCGGTTTTGCCGGCGATGAACTTCTCGAGCATCGTCACATAGACATGGTGCGAGAACGGCACGAGGCCGACTTTCAACCGTTTCGGGTTGGCGGTTTCAAGATCGGTCACCAGCTTCTTCGCGGCATTCTTCATCGCCACATATTTCACCTGACCACCGGCAACTTCATTCATCGACCCGGAGTAGTCGAGGACGAGAGCAATTTCGGCCTTTTTGCCTTCGGGGATGTTGATGGTGGTCTCAACCTCGATCCGCATGTTGGTCAACCCGGCAACAGCCATTAGACCGGTCGGCAGGTCATGGGTGGCGCTGGCCGCGACACTGGTCCCCTTGAATGTGAAAGATGCATCGACACCGCGCGGGTCGATACCGATAGACTTCAAGTTGGCTGCAAAACTATCTTCGCCGGCCTTGAGGCGCTTGGCTGCGGAGAGACTGGGCGAGGCCGCCACGGCAAGTGCTCCTGCATCAAGAGCAGCCTGCACCTTGGTCGCGGCATTGCTGTAACGCATGTAGTCGATGGCCGCGCCCGATACCAGCAGCAGCGGCACAATGCTGAGCGCGAAGGTGACAGCGGTCGTTCCGGCCTGGGCGGAAAGATAGCGGCGGGCGGTGGCAACGAAAGTCTGAAACCTGAACATATGCTTGTGACCCTGTCTCAATCCGGAACATGCCGGGTGATGTTTGGGGTCCAAAGAGCAAGCGGCGGTCCGGGCGCGGACATGCCGGTGCCAAGCTCAAAACATGGTTGGCAAAAGGTTAAAGCGGCCGTCTTGCCCGGATCGCCTGGGTGAGGGTCCCCTCGTCGAGATAATCGAGTTCGCCGCCCACCGGAACGCCATGGGCAAGCCGCGAGGCGGGAATGCCAAGCGCCTTCAACTGCTCGGTGATGTAATGGGTGGTG
>JANPCS010000553.1:0-5599 GCA_031431065.1 Hyphomicrobiales bacterium
TGCAGGCCCTTGAAGCCGGTCAGGCCCTTGCCGCGCATCAGTTCGCGCGCCCGCTTGCGCGGGATATCGCTTAAGTGCGCGAGGGCCTGTTCGACAACCCGCATCGCGCCCAGACAGGCGGCCCGCACGATGATCGATGGCGTCAGCATCGCCTTGTCGACGAGAAATGCCACAACTTGCGCCAGCTCCGCGTCGCTGGCTTGCGTGAGGATGCGTAAGACCGCGGTTTCCTCGGCATCGGCCACCAGCTCAGCGGCATCATTGGCCGGCAGCCAGCCGCGCTCGGCCATCAATTGATGCATGCGGTTGGAAGCGCGCTTGGCTTGCATGACGCGGATGTCGAGCGGCAGGTCCGAGCACGCCAGCAGGCATTCCACCATGTCGCCGGAGTGGCCAAAGCGCGTATAGAGCCGATGATAGTCCTCATCCGAGAAGGTCACAGCGGTATTCTCGAACAGTAAAAGAGCGATGGCGAGGGTGCTTGACTTGACGATGGTATCGGCCGCCTCGTTGCTGATGTCAGGCCTGAGCGCCACGCAAGCCTGCCGGGCCTCATCGCCAACCCGCAACACCGCCAGCATGTGCCAGTGGCTCAAAGCCGGTGTGGCCGCCAGAAACGGCAGGGCCAGTTCATCGTCATCGGAGATGATCGAGAACAGGATATCGGCATGGAGATTGGCGAGGCCCACCAGACCGCCGGCCAGGGTCTTCCGCACCATCACCACCGGATCGACCGCCAGTTTCAGGACCGCCGGCACCACCTGCTCGCGCTCGGAAGCCGGCACATCGGCCTTGTTGAGGAACAACGCCAGCTGGGCCGCCAGCTGCGCCCGCTGGTCGGCATCGCCGTTTTCGATCACCTGCATGAAAATGCTGATGTCGAGTCCAAGTCCCGGTTCCTGTTTCGCTGGTTTCGGCATTGCGTGCGAGCCTTCTATTGAGCCCACCTTGCCGGTCAACCTTTAACAATTGGTTCACCATGCCTGTTAGGGATTGATCGATGGACTGCGTCGGCCCGCTTGCGCTACTTCGCCAATTTCAGAATCAATGCCGCCGCCTCCTTGCGGATTTGCGCTTCGGCACCGAAGGGGCCAGAGGCCTTGGCCCAGGCAACCAGCGCGCGGCGCGACACGGGCGAACAGGCATCGGCCTCAAGGCCTGCAACCTTGGCCTTCTGCGCCTGCACCTGAAGCTCGTCACAATAGCCGGGGATGAAGATGAATTGATCCGCCAGCTTGTCGAAGTCCTCCGGCCCCCACAGCCGCGGGTCGTCGCGCAAGGTAATCAGCACCACTTCGGCGGCAATCGGCAGATTGCCCTGCTGATACATGTTGGAGACCATGAAGACGAAATCGAATTCCGCCTTCTCGGCCCCCGGCGGCTCGCTCAGAATGACGTCGATGCCATAGACCACGGCAAGGCCCGGCGCCACCACTTGCACCGCCATGTTCTGGTCGGAAAAGCCCTTGAGAATGGCCAGCCGTGTCTCGATGTCGCCGTACTGCGCCAGAACCGACATCAGCTGCATCGCTTTCTTCTGCTTGTCCTTGGTCTTGGCCGAAGCGAAATCGGCGAAGGCCTTCTCCCGCAGCTTGGCGATCACCTCGGGCGGCACCAGGGGCACGCCGGTCAGCCGCGCATCGGATTCCGGCGATGGGCCCGGTTTGTCGCCTTCCAGGTCCGGCAGGCCCTTGGTCCTCGCCCAGGTGGCCAGCGCCTGGCGGGCCGCCGGTCCCATGTAGCGGTCAGGCTCGGCTTTCAGGAATCCCTCTTGGTTGAGGATTTTCGCGATTTCGAGCTTCACCTCCTCGGCGATTGTCTTGAAAACTGTCACCATGGCTTTGTCATCGCGCGCCGCCATCGAGGCGCGAAACCCGTCCATGTAACTGCGCGCCACATAATCGACGCCCAGTTTTTCGATCTCCTGGGCGCCAAGCGAGCGGCCAACGCCGACGGTCACACCAAACACCATATCCGCATCGGCATACAGCGCCACGCTGCCCATCAGGGCGTCATGCACGTTGTAGCCGGGGTAAGAGCGGCGGAACGGCATGAGATTGGCCAGGTTGCGCTGCGCGTCGGCCAAGCCCGCCTTCGCGGCGGCCTGCAGCCAACGGAATTCTGCAGCGCGGTCTTCGGCAATGCCAAGGCCGCTGCCATAGGCATCGGCGGCCATCTTCATCGCCAGCGCATCGCCCGCTTCTGCTGCCTTGATCAGGAACTTCGTCGCTTCGACATCGTCTTGAAGGTAGATCTTGCCGCGCCTGAGGGCGTGGCCCTTGATGCGCATGGCAGCCGGAACGCCCTTGGCAACCAGCGCGTCCAAGGCGCCAACGGCCTTGTCCTGCGTGTCGAAGGGAGGGTAGATGCTGTAAGGTCCGGCATGCGCCACCTTCTCCAGAAGATACAGCGTCATGCCTTGCGAACGCGCGCCGAAATACTGCGCCAGTCCGGTTTCGTCGCCGCCTTCGTGGGCATCGCTGTTGATCGAACCCTTGAGACGCACCAGCGTCACATCGGCGTCTGGAAGCTTCAGGTCAACCGCCTCGTACAGCCGCCGCAGCATTTCGGGCGGAACTTTCACGCGATTGCCGTCCGCCACGATACGCTGCGCCAGCGCCACTGCATCCTCGTGATTGATGGCCGCCCTGGTGGTGAGAAAAGCAAATGCCCGTTTACGGTCCAGCCCGGCGGGAACACCGCTGAACAGCATCTGGCCCACCACCTCATCGGCCACCCGGCTGTCCGTTGGTTTGGCCGCTTCAAGCATCTCCGCCAGTTGCAACCGGTCTTCGGGCTTGCCACTGGCAACCAGCAATTCCAGATATTCGGACTTCAGCGGCGGCGCCTTGTCCATCGCACCCGATGTTTCCGCCGTCATCCGTGCCGCGTCATCATCCTTGTCCCAGCCGATGCCCAGCCGCCGTCCGCGCACTTCCAGCCACACGGCATAGGGCGCCAGCGCTGGCCACTTCGAAACCGACGCCGCCAGCTTGGGGATGCGTTGCCGCTCCTCGGCTGTTGAATCAGGATCATCCATGTAGATCGTCGCCAGATGCAAGGACGCCGCCGCCTTCCGGTCGGCCTTCGTTCCGGCCATCTCCAGCAGCTTCCCGACCCAGACCCGCGCTTGCTTGAGATCGCGCCGGGTAAGTGTTCCATCTGTCAGGCTACGCGCCAGATAGTAAGTAGCCAGCACGTGGCCCTTCCCGGCGGCCCGGCGCAATTCGCGCTCGGCCTCGGACCTTGTCAACTCCACCGCCTCCGGCTTGTGCGGCGGCACCGGCTTGGATGAGGTGTAGATCGACCGGATCAGGAAACTCGCTTCGGCCAGGCCATCGTCAGCGATCTTTCGCAACTTCGGCAGTATCGTCTTGTCGCCGGCCGTCGCCTGGATACGCATATGCGCCAGCTTGATCTTGTCATTGGCGAAGAAGCCTTTGGCGCGCTTCTCGCAATCCTCAATGGCCTTCTCGAACAGCCCGTGTGGAATGAGACTGAAGTCTTCGAAGGCGATGCCGGGGTCGTCGGCTTTCGGATAATCCGGAACGAAGATGTCCTCGCACACCCCGCCATAGGTCTTGGCCTGGGCCAATGCCTGTGGCGCCATCACGGTTGCACCGAGAAGAAAGAGCGAGGCGATCGGCAAAACGGCAGAACGGTTCATGACCGGTGATCCTTATCGTCAGCATCTTGCCCCAGCGCCAAAGCTAGCATTGCCTTTGGCGATAAGGAAGAGGTCAGTCGCTTAGGACTGGCCCCCGCGCCGGTGTCGAGACCGGGCTCACCGTCATCACCTCGCTGCCGCGCGCCTTGAAGTTTTCCGGCGATTTGTACTTCCGCCACAGGGCAAAGCCGGCCAGTGCCGCATGCACCGCGATCATGTAGATCAGCCAGCCCTCGCCGCCGATCCGCCGCATCAGATCGCCCACCAGTATTGGCCCAACCAGCGAGCCCACGCCATAAAGCAGCACCAGCTTCGCCGAGGCCCCCAGGATCTGCTCGCGCTGCAAATGGTCGTTGGCATGCGCCACCACGAGGGAATAGATCGGCAGCGACACGACGCCGAAGGCCGTCACCAGCGCGATCAGCATGACGCGTGAGAAATAAATCCCACCCGCCAAAGTTACCGCGGCGATGACTGCGGCGAAGAAGGCCAGCAGCATGATGATGGTGCGCCGGTCAAAGCGGTCGGACAGCCAGCCGATCGGTTATTGCGACAGGATGACGCCCAGGGGCGGCAGCGCCATCATGATCGACACCATCACCAGCGGCAGGCCCTTCGATAGCCCAAACACCGCGCCTAGCGCGAAGAAGGCGCTCTGCCCCAATCCGCAGGCAAATACGCCCAGCACCGCCAATGGTGAAGCCCGCCAGATTTCGTCAACCGATACCGAGCGCGATCCTTCGACGCTCGGTGCTTCCGATGGCATCAGAATCAACGGCACCAGCGACAGCGACAATAGGCACGACACCAGCGAGAAGCGCACGAAGCCCGAGGTATCGGTGACATTCAGCAGCAATTGCCCGGCCCCCAGCGAGCCATAGGTGACGATCATGTAGATCGACAGCATCTGCCCGCGGTTGCGGTTGGACGAGGCGGTGTTGAGCCAGCTCTCGCAGACGATATACATGCCCGAGACGCAAAGCCCGGAAATCAGCCGCAGCACGAACCAGAAGATGGGATCGACCCACAGCGGAAACAGCAGCACGGCCGTGGAGACAATCGAGGCGAGGCCGGAGAACGTGCGCACATGGCCAACGCTCTTCACCAGGCGCGGCGTGATGAAGGTACTGATCAGAAGGCCCGCCGAATATCCGGCCATCACGAATCCGGTGACATCGGTCCCGAACGCCGCCGCATTGGCCTCGACGCTGACCAGCGAGCCGCTAAGCCCGTGCCCGAGGCACAGAAGTGCGGCCGATACCAGCAAGGTCCACAGTGAAAAATTCGCCATATCAGCCGATGCTACAGGATTCTCATCCGCGCGTCCCTAAAATGGCGGCGGTCAGGCGATGACGCCAGCTTGCCGTAACTTGAATTGCAGCAGGTCGCGGTCGAACGGCATCATCAGCACGTCGGCGGCGCCTTCGAGAATCGTCTGCCCGAACATGTCGGTGTCGGCATGCTCGGCATAGAGAAACACGACGGGCGGCTTGCCTTGCGTATTGAAGCGCAGACGCTTCACCAGATCCTTCGGCGCAACGCCGCGCGTATCGGCCGACACCATGACAAGTTCCGGCGCATTGTCGTTGCAATAGCGCAACGCGTCATCAGCTCCGGCCAGCAGCGAAGTCTCGAGTCCAAGGCCCGCCAGCATCTGTTCCAGACACCTCCTGCCCTTGTTGTCTTCATCGATCAGCAGACATTTTGTCATGTCCACGAGCCTTTCCAACGTCTTCACCCAAGCACCCCGGCTTACCTGTGATCGACTCCTGCGCGTCCATGGTTAACGAGCCGTTAATACTCTTATCCACAGCTTTTCCACGAGGCTTAACTCATTATATCTGCACATGAAAATTGGTTTATCAACAGACTTATCAACAAGGGCGGAATTGCGGCGTTCGCCTCCCGTTCACGACTCGCACCGCGACTCAG